>JBGTNO010000365.1:0-6458 GCA_041743065.1 Chthoniobacterales bacterium | reverse complement strand
CCCCGAAGCCGCCGATCGATTCCGCCAGGCGGCGACCCAGGTAGCGCTCGTGCAGCGCCAGCAAATCGCCCTCCCAGCGCTCCCCCGCCGCCGTGTTGCCCGAAGCATTCGCGGAAAAAATGAGCGCGCCGACCCGGCTCGGCCTCCGGATTTCCCAGGGCGTCCGTGTCGAGAGCGCCACGAAGGCACAGCTCGCCGGCGGCTCCAGCGGGCGCCGGCACGAGAGCATCAGCGCATTCAAGTCCGTCTCCCGCGACCCCGGCTCCAGCGCGAAATCGATCACCTCCCGCGCCAGCCCCGAGCGTTCCGCCACCGCCGCCGCAAAGTTTGCGCGAGTCGCCGGCGTGAGCAGCTTCAGAATGATTCCCCGCCCCGCCGCCTCCTCCCGCCGCGCCCGCAGAGCCTCCACCCTCAGTCGCCCGGACACGATCACCAACTCCAGCACCCGGCGATGTCTGCCCAGATGCGCGATCACCTCCGCCCACGCCCGCTCGAAGTCCGCCGAGCTGCCCTCATCCAGCAACGCGAGCTGGTAAATGGCGCGCTGATGCCACGTCGAGAGCGGCGCCTCCCGGATGCGCTCCAGCGCCGCCCTTTCCTCGATCAGGAAGCCGCTCCCGATCAACTCCGGCATCCGGTCGCGCACCGCCTCCACCACCTCCGGCGCGCCCTCCAGTTCCCGCGCGAAACTCTCCAGATGCGCCTGGATCGTCCGAAATCGGTCGCAACCGTCCAGAAAATCGGCCACCTCATTCGACACTACCGTCCTTTCCCGCGCCGTGGCCAGCAGGCGCTGGTGCACATCGAAAAAGTAATCCCGGCAGACCGCGCGCCGGTATTTCCTTGCCTCCACCGGCGCGGCCTCATCGCTTCGGAAAAATCTACCCAGCATCGCCGCGTCCTTCTTATCGCCGCATTACCCCGCCCGGCCCGATGCCGCGTCGAGATCGAGCGTCGGCCCGAGCGGGATGATGCCGCTGGGATTAATGTCGGTGTGTGTGGTGTAATAGTGCCGCTTGATCTGCGCCAGATCCACCGTCCCCGCGATGCCTGGCTGCTGGTAAAGATCGAGCATATAGCCGTGCAGATTCGGGTAATCGAGGATCCGCCGCAGGTTGCACTTGAAGTGCCCGTGATAGACCGCGTCGAACCGGATCAGCGTGCAAAAGAGCCGCCAGTCCGCCTCGCAAATTTCTCCCCCTTGCAGAAAGCGCGCCCCCTCCAGCCGCGCCTCCAGCCGATCCAGCTCCGCAAAAAGTTCCCCGCAGGCCCGCTCATACTCCACCTGACTCGTCGCAAAACCCGCCCGGTACACCCCGTTGTTCACCTTCTCATAGATCGCCCCCGCCAGTTTCCCCTGCTCCCGCACCCGCTCCCTCGGGAAAAGCTCCACCGGATGCTCCGCCAGCCGCCGGAACTCCCGCGCCAGCATTTCGCAGATATCGTCCTCACTGTTATTCACCACGCGTTCCCTCGCGCCATCCCACAGCACCGGCACCGTCACCCGCTCCGCATAGCCCGGATCGTTCCGCCGATAGGCCTCGCTCAAGAAACGAAAACCCGTCTCCTCATCCTTCGCGCTGCCCGGCGGCTCGCCGAAGCCCCAGCCCCGCTCATCCCGAAACGGATTCACGATCCCCAGCGAGATCACCTTTTCCAGCCCCATCAGTTGCCGCACGATCAGCGTGCGACAAGCCCACGGGCACGCCAGCGAAATGAAGAGCCGATAGCGCCCCGCCACCACCGGATGCGCCGCCCCCGCCGCGTCGGAAACGCGCTCGCGAAACGCATCCGGCTGGCGCTCGAATTGGCCACCGTCCCCCCTCTCGCGCGGAAATTGAGCTTTCATGCGGCGGAGGTTGCCACGTTTGCTCACGCCCGACATGCTCAAAAAATGCTCAAAGCCTTTATCTTCGACGTGGACGGCACCTTGATCGACTCCGTGGACGCCCACGCCGACAGCTGGACCCGCACTCTCCGGCAATTCGGCTGCGACGCCCCCTACGATAAAGTCCGCTCCCAGATCGGCAAAAACAGCGACCTGTTCCTGCGGGAGTTTCTCACTGCCGAAGAGATCGGGCGCCACGGAGAAGCGATGAAGAACGAGCGCAAGCACCTCTTCGAGAGCGAGTATCTGCACGATATCGCCGCCTTCCCCAAAGTCCCCGAGCTCATGGAAAAGATCCTGGCTGAGAACATGCAGATCGCCCTCGCCACCTCCGCCACCGGCGAAGAGATCGAGAACTACAAGAAGATCGCCGACATCGCCGACCTCATCGAGCACCAGACCCACAGCGACGACATCGAGCATTCCAAGCCGCACCCCGCGACCTTCCAGGCCGCCTTCGAGCAGCTGCACGACGTCGAGCCCTCTGAAGTCCTCGTCATCGGCGACTCCCCTTGGGACGCCAAAGCCGCCACCCGCGGCGGCTTCGTGGCCGTCGGTGTCTTGTGCGGCGGCTTCGAGGAAGCCGAATTACTGCAAGCTGGCTGCAAAGCCGTCTTCGAAGACCCCCGCGACCTCCTGCGAAACTTCGACGACCTCCCGGAACTGCTGGAAGCCTAGCTAGCCAAGGCGGGTGCCGACCGGGTTTGCGGCCACCCTGACCTGAGATGCGACCTTTCGCTCCGAGGTTCCCATTTGCGCGACGCCGCGGGAACATCCCCTGATCTCCCTGCCCGGGATGGGCCGGCTCAGCGGACGGGAGCTGAGGTCAGGCCGACGGCGCGTCCATTTCCACCAGGCGGCGTGATCCACCGGGCCTGAGCGCGCCGGGATCGCTCAGAGCATGGGCGCGATTTTGGCGATCGCCTTCAGGTAAATCCGGTCGTTCGTCCCGCGCGTCAGATCTTCGCTCACCAGCGCCGCGCCGCTTTCCCGCGGGGCGATGAGCAGGGCTTCCCGCTTGGTGCCGTCCGCCCGCTCCGTGCCGAGGTGCATGAAATCGCTGCCCTGTTCCTGAAAGAGCCGCCAGGTCGTTTCCGGCGTCACGATCGACAGACTGGTCATGCTGAACCCAGGCCGCGACTCCAGCGCCAGTTCGATCGGCCGATCGCCGTCCTCCATCTGGATCACGCCCCTGCCATTGGGGGTCATCTTCCATCTCAGCGACCACTTCAACTGACTCGCCAGCCAGCCCACCAGCAGCAGCGCCGTCGTCTGCGAGTCTTCCCCGTAGGCGATCGACACTTTCGAAATGGTCGGCAGCTTCGGCCAGTTGACCGGGTCGTCGAAGATCTGCGCGATCGGCTCGCGGAAACGCAGCGTCCGCGCCCAGTTCAGGTCGCGCAGCGTGAGCCGCCTCTTCGTCTTGGCCACGGCCTCCTGCAGGATGGCAAGTTGATCGCGGAAATCGCCCCACGCACGGCTGTCAAAAATGAGTCGGTCCACCCACGTTAAAATATGAGCCTCGATCGGCCGCGGAAACTGCGGCTGCCACCACAGATAGAGCGGCAGGTCCGAGTCGAGATGGGCGAAGACGATATTCGGGATCATCGCCTGCACATCGCCCTGGAGCAGAAACGTGATCTGCTCGCAGCAAACCGTCTTCGAGCCCGCCTTGCTGGTGTGGCAATGCGCCGTGATCCAGGCCCGTACTTCCGCCTCGGCGCAATCCGGCCGCGCCGCGATGAGGATCGCGCGACAGGCGTGCTTCTGCGTAATCTCCGCGATGCTACTGGTATTTTCCTCCAGCGCCTCTGGATCCTCCGAGTAGATCGCCAGGTTCATGAGCGAGGCCCGCGCCGTTTCCTGGCCGTCGGTCTCCCAGAGCGTCTTGAGCTGCCGATCGATCTCGCCGGTCGCAACCGGGAGGCCCGGTGAAAAAGTGGTCGCGTTCATGAAAAGTTCTTTAACCACAGCGACGCGGAGGCGCGGGGAAGAAATAAAAACGAATTTATCTTCAAAAATCTCCGTGTCTCCGCGACTCCGTGGTTCATCTACAGTCGGCGCCAGGCGCGGCCTTCGCGTTCCAGCAGTTCATCCGCCGCCGCCGGTCCCCAACTGCCCGAGGGGTAAAAGAAAAGTTCCGGCTGTTTCGCCGCCGGACCGTGCCACGCCTGCTCGATCGCATCCACAAACGCCCAGGCCTGCTCCACCTCATCGCGCCGGGCAAAAAGCGTCGCGTCCCCGCTCATCGCGTCGAGCAGAAGGCGCTCGTAGGCCTCGGGGCTGGCTTTTCCGAAGGACGTGCCGTAGTGAAAATCCATCTTCACCGGCTCGATCCGCAGCGATGAACCGGGAATCTTCGCCTCCATCCGCAGCGAGATACCCTCGTCCGGCTGAATGCGGATCACCAGCACGTTGCCGAGCAAGGTGGGGGACTGCGGGTTGTTGAAGAGCACCGACGGCGCGGCCTTGAACTGCACCGCTATCTCCGTCGCGCCTTTCGGCAAACGTTTCCCCACCCGCATGTAGAAGGGCACATTCGCCCAGCGCCAGTTGTCGATCCGCAGACGGAGCGCCACAAACGTCTCCGTCATCGACCGATCGTCCGTCCGGTCCTCCGCGCGATAGCCGATTACATTCTTCCCGCCGATCGAGCCCGCCGCATACTGCCCGCGGATCACATTTTCCGCCACCTCTGCCGCGCTCTCCAGCGGTCGGAGCGAGCGCAAAACCTTCACCTTTTCATCGCGCACCGAGTCCGCCGTCAGATCCGTCGGCGGCTCCATCGCCGTGAGACAGAGCAGCTGCATGAGGTGATTCTGCACCATGTCGCGCAGCGCCCCCGCCGTGTCGTAGTAGCCCCCGCGGCCCTCCACGCCCAGCGGTTCGCTCGCCGTGATCTGCACGTGATCGATGTGCCGGTTATTCCAGAGCGGCTCGAAAATGGCGTTGGCAAACCGCAGCACCATGATGTTCTGCGCCGTTTCCTTGCCCAGATAATGATCGATCCGATACGTGTCGCGCTCGTGAAAAGAGTGGCTCACGATCGCGTTCAAATTCCGCGCCGACGGCAGGTCGGTGCCGAAAGGTTTCTCCACCACCACCCGCGCCCAGCTTCCCTCCGCCGCCTCATTCAGTCCCGCGTCGCGCAGGTTCGTCAGGATCTCGTCAAACTGCTCCGGCGCCGCCGCCAGATAGAAAAGGCGGTTGCCGCGCGTGCCGCGTTCCTGGTCGATCTGGTCCAGCCGTTTCGCCAGACTCTGGTAGCCCGCCGCCTCGCCAAATTCACTGCGATGATAGAAAATGGTCTGCGCGAAACTGTTCCAGAGCTCATCCTGCACCGTCTGCCGGGAAAACTTCCGCGTCGCCTCCTCCAGCTCCTTTCGGAAAGGCTCGTCCTCCTTATCGCGCCGGGCGAATCCGATCACCGTCAACCCCGCCGGCAGATCACCGTCCGCCGCCAGATTGTAGAGCGCCGGGATCAGTTTGCGATGGGTCAGATCGCCCGTCGCGCCGAAGATGACGAGAGAACAGGGCTGCGGGGTGGAGCGGGCAGCGATGCCTTCGCGGAGTGGATTCGTAGAAGCGGACACGGAAAGAGAAGCTGCCCGCCAACCTGCAAATAAAGCCCCGGAAGATCAACGCCAAACCATCAAAGAGCGGCGTGACTGTCGCAGGGCGAGGGTCTTCGTCGTTTCAAGTGGGCAGAGGGCTGGGGGATTTGGATCTGAAGATGGCTCGCCTTGAGATAGGCGGCGAGGCGGAAGTAGTGGAAGTTGCGAAAACCTCTGGCCATGCGCTTGGCCATTTGGCGAAGGCCGTTGACGGCCCCGATGGTGGCGTTGGTCAGGCCGGTCTCCAGGCAGGCGAGCATGCCGGGCTGATGCGCCTTGATGGTCCGCGAGAGCTTGCGGAAGGTCGAGCCGGCGGCCTGCACGCTGCAGCGGGCGCGATCCCTGCGGGGTGGGCGGGTCGGTCTGTCGCGCTTGATCGCCCGCGCAGCCAATCGTGATTTATAACGATCTGACCCCGCAGCGCCCACAGCCTTTTTATCATCACCCACAGCCCCGTCCCGTCCCAGTAGAGGATCTTGAGCCGGTTGCGCCGACGGTTGGTGAAGACGAACAGGCCGCCCCCGCGCGGATCCTCTTTCAGACGCTCGCTCACCAGCGCGTGCAGCCCATTGAAGCTCTTGCGCAGATCGCACGGCTCCAGCGCCACCATCACCCGCAAACTGCCCGAAAAACTCAGCATGGTCGGCTTGCTCCCAGTGCCGCCAGCAACTGCGCCGCCAACAGCGCCTGCTCGTGATCTTCGATCCTCAAGCGGGCTCCGCCGGGAAGCTCCACCCGCAACCCCGTTTCCCGCCGGAGAGACTCCCCCCGGTCCTCGACCACGGCTTCCAACCAGCGCGGCTCCACCGGACGCCCGGGCTCAGCCGCCTTCTGCCGACGCATGCGTTTCGGGCGCCAGTTTGCGAAAGTCTGATACTTCACTCCCATCAACTCCGCAAACTTCGCCGCGCTCACTCCGCTGCGTTCGAACTCGTCCAGCAGCGCCTCGCGCCTTT
>JBGTNO010000364.1:0-5847 GCA_041743065.1 Chthoniobacterales bacterium | reverse complement strand
CGTCCTCGGCGCGATCATCGGCGTCCTGATCGACCGTCTGTTGTGAACGCGACCGCTGCCATGATCGTTGTCGCAGCGTTCTGGGCTGCCGCCGCCGCAATGCTGGTCGCGCATTTCCTGCGCAAGCCAAGCACCCGCATCGTCCTTCGCCTCGCCGGGTTCAAATGGACGCGCGCCGATTTCTGTCGCGGCTGGCTCATCACCGGCGACACCGGCTCGGGCAAGACGCGCTCCGGCATCACGCCGCTGCTCTTCCAGATCTTTCAGAACGAGCCGACTTGGGGCGGCCTCTGCATTGACGACAAGGGGCTCTATTGGGAAACGCTCTCGCAAATGGCGAAGCATTTTGGGCGGGCAGACGATCTCATCCTGCTCCAAGTCCGACCAGAGGGCGCAAGCGGCTCATGGAACCCGCGCCATACCTACAACCTCGTCTCCGACCGCAGCATCCCCTACAACACGTTCGCAAAGGCCGTGGTCGATACGGCGTCCAGTCTCGGCCAAGCCGGCGACAAGGGCTTCTTCCGCAACCAAGCGCAGACCCACATCGCCACGGCGCTTGAGACACTGCGTGAAATCGGCGCCGACGTGACCTTGGAGAACGCTTACCACCTGCTCCTCGACCAGAGCGACCTCGACGAGGCGATGACCGACCTCGCTTCCGGTCGCCAGACGCCTCGCCGTCGAGAGCTAACCGAGCACTTCACGAATCGCTTTCTCTCCCAACCGCCCGAACAGATCGGCGGCGTGAAGGAAACAATCGCCAACTACCTCCAGCCCTTCATCACGCCGGAGATCGCCCAAGTGTTCTGCCCCGGCGCGGACACCTTCGACTTCGCCGACATCGACCGAGGCAAGATCATCTGCGTCGCCATGCCGCAGAAGTTCCAGATGGAGCGCCGCTACGTGAACACATTCCTGAAAATGCTCTTCTACACCCACGCCCTCCGCCGCTTCGACAAGGCCGCGGACGAGCGTCGCGGAGACAACCTCCTCATCCTGTGGGCCGACGAGGCGCAGCGCTTCGTCAGCGCCAGCGAGGAAGGCATGAGCGACTACAACTGCATCGACGTGATCCGCGAGGCGCAGGCCACCGTCGTCGCCGCGGCGCAGTCCTCTACGTCCTTCGTCCCGCCGCTCGGTCGCGAGAAAGCACGTGTCTTCACCCTCAACCTCCGCAATCGCCTCATCTTCAAAGCCGCCGACGAAGAAGGCGCCCTCGAAAGCGCCGACTTCATCGGCAAGACGAAGGTGATCAAGAAATCGTGGGGCTATTCCAGCGGAAGAATGTCCCGCAACTACTCGGAGCAGGAAGAACACAGGATCAAACCCCACCTCCTGCGCACGCTTCCGAAACACACCAGCGTGGTTGTCCACTGCGAGCGCGGGCATCGAAAGAAGCTGCTACCACCGATCGAACCAAATGGCGAAGTGGCGAAGTCGCCCCGTGGTTTCGGTAATTGTCCTGAGATCGAGTCTGCGCAGTGGTGCAGAATGACCGGCTCGGCTACCTCCTGCGTGCATGTTCGAAGCGAAGCGCTTCCAAGGCGCGGTATATCAAGCCTGCCGGAAACCAGAAGCCCATTGCATCGGAATATCAAGTCGCCGGTAAAATGTGCGGAGCTTTTCCGCATCGTGCTCGAACCACTCACGCAGCCAACTTGCGTAAGACGCCGCTGCGGATTCCTCCTCCAATTCACCGCGACAAACTCTCGCACTGAGATGTGCAGCTACCATTCCCGACATTAGCGCCCGCAGCACCCCGTGCGACGATGCCGGATCGAGCACCACCGCCGCGTCGCCCACGGCGAAATAGCCTGACCCGGCAGCGTTGCTCGCAACCCGCCAAGTCACATCCGCCGATGCTCTGCCCACACCTAGACGCCGCGCATCCGGCAGACGGACCAGCCGCGACGGCATCCCAGCACATTTCCCACTCAGCGCCAACTGTGACCAAGCGACGACGCGCGGCAAGACCTGAGCAATCCACATCCAGCCCGCAGCGGTAGATTGCAGTTCCGGCACGAACCACTCCGATGCCCGCTCGGTTTGGACGTATCCGTAGCTCGCGAAGAGCTGCGGACTTCGCCGCTCTACCGCGCACTCCAGCTTCCGCGCGAGCCAACCCGTACCGCCCGTCGCATCTACCACATATCGAGCCCGGACTTCCCCGCGATCAGTCACGACGCCAATTACCCGCCCGTCCCGCTTCACCGGCGACAGTGCCGCACAGGGTTGCCACACTTCCACCCCCACCCCCACCGCGCGGCGCAACAAAATCGCATCTAGGACCGGACGCCACGCCTGAAATCCCCGCCACGGCTCCTCCTCCGTCCCTCCGAATCCCGAGAACTTCGACTCGCCTACCCAAGCCACCCGCTGCCCAAGATGCCGGATGAACCCCGCGCATTCGATCTCCTCCCACACTCCGAGTTGCCGGAAAAGCGGCTCGACGCCGGGAGGCAGCGTCTCTCCAGGTCGATGCCGAGGAAAGGTCAGCCGCTCGACAAGCACCGTCCGCAACCCCGCCGTTGCCGACGAGATCGCCGCTGCGCAGCCGCCGGGGCCACCGCCGATGATGATAAGATCGGTTTCCAATAGCTTGTGCGATGAGAGTTGGGGATCGCCGACGTCATGGAATGAACACGAATGCCGCTCCGCCGTTTTTGTAGGCAACTCCGTTTGTTCCAAACTGACAGATGTGCTTCTTCTTCACTTTCTGGCGCAGGCGATTGAGTTCGGGTGTCGAAGCCGGGTTGCCCGAGAGTTCCGCCAATTCGAGCAGGAAACCTCCGCCCGCAAGTTCGGGTTTGCCGCGACCCGATGTCGCCCAATCCAGAACTTTGCGAACGACCACAAGGCAGACATTGGCATCGGTTCCCAATACGAGGACGCGCTCGCAGGCTCTGAGCGCCTGATGGCGGGCTATAAGATCTTCGCTCTGCACTTCTGCGGTCAATGAAACGCGGATCTGGCCGGCAAGGGCATTGCTGACGTAGTCGGATCGCTCAATGGCGACAAAGTTCACGTGAGTATTCGCGCCGATCTTCTCGAAGAACGGACCGAATTCGCCATCCCACCCGCGAAACGAGGTCAGTTCGCCCGACTGGACCCGTTCATGCTTGGGGTGGAAACCAAGTTCTTCGTCGAGCATCGGGAGTTGATTACCGAAACCTCGATTGCCAAAGGTTCGGCCATTGTCCGGAGCGACTGCGGGCCAGAACGAGGCCAGGGCCGCGCAGAGCTTGGCGTCCTCCGGAAAGGGTGAGCCGAGGCCGGAACTCGTGAGAAATGCTCCCAGACTGTCGCGACTTCGTGACGTGTCCCAACCCGGAGCGAAGACGTTGGAGGCTCCATCGGGGAGGAAGCTCACCACACGGTTGGTATGGCCGGCAATCGTGCTTTGGGGACCAGTGGCAAATGCTCCGACCACCGCTGTCACGGTCTTCTCGGTGCGGATGAATGCGAATCCGCTCGGGTTGCTGGGACGCGGCAAAGTCGGATTGACGGGCAACCGGCCTTTGGAAAGGGGTTCCACACGTCTGATCGTCGCGTCCGTTTCCACTTCAATCTGGTCAGCCAATGGGAAAAAATCCGGCGCAGTAATGAGGGAGAACGCAGGAAAGTTCTCGACAGCCGTCGCGAGGCCCGTGATTGCTGCTTCCAGGCAGCCATCGCAGGAATCATCTGTAAAATGAGCCGCAGCGTGTCCACCATTCGCCATCGCTGTGGTGAAAGCGGCGGCGGCCAGGCTACCAAGATCCTGAGGTATTTGGGTGGCAGGTCCGGCGGGATTCACCTTGTGCCTGATGTTCACGTATTCGGGAGAAAGGCGATCCTCGTCGAACGCGGGGATCTCCAGGGTGGAAGTCGCAAACCTGGTTATTCGTCCCCGGACGGTGCGAGTTGGAGGGACGATAAAGTGGAGCATCTGATCCGTGTTCGTCAGGCCGTTCTTCTGCGAAACGGTGCGAACCAAATTTGCGCCGGGGACCGGCACCACCAGCACGGAGGCCCCTGCCGCTTTCAAGGTCGCCAGCTTGCCGCCGTTTTTCGAGTCGCGCACGTAGGGGGCTTTCGAAATGTCGAAGCCTGCTGGAACTGGCAGGCCACCGTCCGGTTCTGAGAGTCGGTGGGTCTTTCTTAGCTTCTCACTACGGTGGAACTCCTCAAACTGGACGGTCAGGTTTCGCCCGTTGAGGCACTCCGTCCCGGCGAACAGTTTATGCACAGGAAAGAGATAGTCATCGTCCGCCTGCCCGCTGTGACCGCCTTGGACAGAACCGGCGGCGCCCGGTTTGCTCTTGTGCGCCAAAAACACCGCGTAGCGCGCTGGGAGAACAGAAAGGGCATCGCCGCCGCCCGCGGGAACGACCCAAAAACTGCGGCGAGAAGGGTCGTAGTTTGGCACCGCAATGCCGACCCTCGCCACCCCAGTCCGAGAGTAGGCGAGATCGGCATGGCGCAGATGCGAGGTGCGGCTGGCCTCCCGATACTGATAGGCGAAAACGGCCACTACCGTGTTGTTCAGGTCCGTTCGATTCGCCACCAAGCTGTAGATGAAGTTCTCCACGGTATCGAGCTCATCGAGTGTCGGATAATCGGCCCGATTGGGCGAGGGCTCTCCGGTGGTGGTCGGATGAACCTGCGAAGCTGCCAGGGCATGGTAAAGAAGGCTCCGGGCCGGCTGCCCGCCAGTGATGGCCTGCGTTCCATTGGAATTGAAGTCCTCAAAACCTCGCTTCGTTCTGTCGATCGAAGGAAGAGTGGTTGTCAGGGCCGCCAGCAATTTCGCATTCGTGGTCTGCGAGATGTCGAGGGCGTTGTTTGTGACAGCTAACAATAGATTCCGCCAGCCGAGCAGGGCGAGACGGTCGCAGATGGCTTTAACTTGGTTGATGAGTGGCATGGCATGCTCCCTTTTGTGTACAAAAAACAGGTATAAAATTTCGGCCTGTAACAGAATCTCGCCTGCCTAATGGGTCCAGCTTTGCAAAAGCGCCGCCGCTCCTGATCCAATACGGATCGCACGGTTCACATTGGGTGCGACATTGAAGTGGTGGACACCGATTACGACAGGCGTTTCGTCATCTTCCCAATGAATCACCGGTGCGCCACTTTGGCCTTGCGACGTCTCTACGCTGTAATGGAGGAAGGGCGCGTTGAAGTCCAGTAAGTCACCCCTGTCTACAAGGAAGCTTCCGAAAGGATTTGCCGGGAAACCGGCTGCCGACAGTCTTCCCCGGCGAATATTGCTGATCTGCGTGTCGCTATAAACCGCGTAGTTGAGCGATGTGATGGGAGCCTCAAACGGGTCGCGGACATGAACAACGCCAAGGTCCGCCTTTTGCCGGGCATCACCGCTCCCTTCTATCCACGCCCGTGGCACATCGAAATGCACACCCGGCACAGTGCTGAATCCACCATCGCTCCCACCAGGTGTGACCTTGGTGATTTGGAGGGGGGGTAGGCTGGCGGCCTATGAAGACACCATCCATCACCACCAGTTCGCTGCGCGCGCCCGAGCTGCCCCTTGGAGAGATTCACGAGGAGAATCTGTCGACGATCCATGACTGCGCGAAAGTCGATTGTGCTGCGGCTCTGGCCGATGATCGGCCGCAGCAGCGCGCTTTGAATTAGCAGGTTGAGTTTGCTCGTGATGTAAGGCGCGATGTTTTGCAATGAGGCTTCGCCCCCCGCCTTTTCGGCCTGTCGGCTCCAGAAGTTGATAGCATACTGGTTATGGCAATGCTTCTTGAGATGATCGCGGAAGGCTTTGTCCTCGAAGATGGCCGGCAGTTCGACAAGCGTGTGTCCGCGCAGACTGCTGTCGATGAGGAGGAGGAG
>JBGTNO010000363.1:0-3751 GCA_041743065.1 Chthoniobacterales bacterium | reverse complement strand
CAGGACTCGCGCGAGAACCGCACCTACGTGGAGGCCTACCTGAAACTGAAGGAAACGAACGCCGAGTTCTTCAAGGATCCGGAATGGCCGCTGCAACTGGCCGAGGGTGTGGCCGAGCGCGAGGGCTGGAAACGGGAGGATCGGTGAGGGAAAAAGTCGAGGCGCTCGTCTCGCAGGTC
Source organism: Chthoniobacterales bacterium (assembly GCA_041743065.1). Lineage (GTDB taxonomy): Bacteria > Verrucomicrobiota > Verrucomicrobiia > Chthoniobacterales > Chthoniobacteraceae > JBBSOD01. Next base: position 3,572 of record JBGTNO010000363.1, on the reverse strand, counting down.
GGTCAGATCATTGTCGGCAAGGAAGAGGCCATCCGTCTGGCGGTGGTCTGCGTGCTGGCGCGGGGCCATTTACTGATCGAGGACGTGCCGGGGGTGGGGAAAACGACCCTCTCGCATGCGCTGGCCCGCTCGCTGGGGCTGGACTTCCGGCGGATTCAATTCACGAGCGATCTGCTGCCGGCCGACATTGTGGGCAACTCGATTTTCAATCGCGACAGCCAGCGTTTTGAATTTCATGAAGGGCCGCTCTTCTCGCCGGTGGTGCTGATCGATGAAGTCAACCGGGCGACCCCCAAAACGCAGAGCGCGCTGCTCGAATCGATGGAAGAGGGGCAGGTAACGGTCGATGGCGTGACCCATCCGCTGCCTGATCCATTTCTGGTCGTGGCGACGCAGAATCCGCAGCAGCAGCTCGGCACTTTTCCGCTGCCGGAGTCGCAGCTCGATCGTTTTCTCATGCGCATTTCGATCGGAGTGCCGGATCGGAAAAGCGAGCGCGAGATGCTGCTGGGGCGGGAGCGGCGCGAAATGCTGCGCGGGCTGGAGCCGGTCGTTTCGGTGGAGGAATTGCGGGAATGCCAGCGCCAGGTGCGTGAGCTGCATGCTTCCTCCGCGCTGCTCGATTATCTGCAGGATCTGATCGAAGAAAGTCGGCGGCGGCACAAGGTGGGGTTGTCGCCGCGGGCGGGGCTGGCGCTCCTGAGCGCGGCCAAAGGGTGGGGTTGGATGCAGGGCCGCGAAATGGTGATTCCCGAGGATTTACAGCAAGTCGGGCGACCGGTCATGGGTCACCGCCTGGGGACCGATCTGGAAATGGGCGAAACGTCCGGGCAAGGCCTGGCGTCGTCGCTCCTGCAAACCGTCGCCGTGCCGTGAAGCGTGGAATTACCACAGGGACGCGGAGGCACGGAGAGAGGCAATTTTCCCGGTTTCCCCCATCTCCGTGCCTCCGCGTCTCGGTGGTTCAAAATTCCCCCCGTTTCTAAGATGAGACGCTGGCCCGTGCTCCGGCCGACCTTTTCCTGCGGGGGACTGGTGCTGCTCGGCTGCGCGATTTTCTACGCCGGAGCCAGTCAGTCGAACAACGGCGCGTTCCTGCTCGGCTTCGTGATTGCCTCGGTGGTGCTGATGTCGGCGGCGCGCACCTGGACGAACACGCGGGCGCTGACGGTGCGGATCGATTCGCCGCGGCCGGTCTTCGCCGGGCAGGAAGTCACGCTGCCGTTCGAGGCGCTGAATGGAGGGCGGCGGGCCATTCACGCTTTTCAGGTGGTGGCGGTCGGCGGGAAACGCGGGCGGGCGGTGTGGATCCCGCAGGTGGAGCGCGGAAACAGTTTCCGCGGCACGGTGACCTACGCCGCGCCAGGGCGGGGAGTGCATCGGGTGGCGCGGCTGGAGGTGACTTCGCGCTATCCCCTCGGCTTTTTCGCCGCAGCCATGCGAGTCGCCAGCGGACCCACGGTCACCGTGTACCCGCAGCCCTCCGGCGATCCCAATCTGCCGCGTCACGAGGAGCGCGCCCTGGGGAATCTGGTGGAGACACATTCGCACGCGGGGGACGATTTCGCCGGGGTCCGGCCCTACGTGCTGGGGGAATCGCAGCGGCACATCGACTGGAAGGCGGCGGCGCGCGGGGCTCCGCTGATGATCAAGCATTTCTCAGGCGACGCCGGCGATCGGATGATGTTCGACTTCGACCAGCTCCTCTCGCTCCCGCTCGAGGCGCGGCTGTCGCAGCTCGCGCTCTGGCTGCTGCGCGCGGAGAAGGGCGGCCATTTCTACGGTCTGCGGCTGCCGCATCTGGAGGTGGAGATCGGGCACGGCGAGCGGCATCTCACGCGCTGCCTCACCGCGCTGGCGGAAGCGCCGGGGGGCCGCCGGTGAGCACGGCGACGATCGAGAATCTCGGGCCGCGGAGCGCGCTGCGCCTGCTGGGCGGCGCGATGCTGCTGAGTCTGCTGCCCCTTTTTGGCAACGTGAGCACCGTCACGCTGGTGATGCTGAGCGCCGTGCTGCTCTATCGCATCTCCGGCCGACACCTCGCGCGCGGCTGGGTGCGGCTGGGGCGGCTCACGCTGGGGTTGATCGGGGCCGCGGCGATCCACTTGAAATACGGACGTTTTCTGGGGATGGAACCGGGCATTTCCATTCTGGTGGTGCTGATCGCGCTGAAGGCGCTGGAAGCGCGCAACCGCCGCGATTTCCGCGTGCTTAATCTGCTGGCGCTCTTTCTCTGCCTCACGCTGCTCTTCTATTCGCAGTCGTTGCCGATGATGGTGTTTTCGCTCGGGCTGCTCTTTCTGTCGCTGGCCGCGCTGGCTCTGCTGGAATCGCGGGGCGAACTTTCGACGGCCCAGGCGCTGGGGGAGATCGGGCGGTTGATGCTGATGGCGCTGCCGCTGGTGGTGCTGCTGTTCCTGCTTTTTCCACGGGAAATTGGGATCGCCTTTGCGCAGCGGGGCGGGCTTTTTGCCCGGAGCGGGATGAACGAACAGCTCCGCCCAGGCTCGGTGGCCCGGGTGGCGTTATCCTCGGGGGAAGCTTTCCGCGCCACCTTCGATGAGGGCGGGGTGCCTCCGCCATCGCAGCTCTACTGGCGCGGTGCGGTGCTCACGGAGTGTGTCGGCATGGACTGGGATCCGGGCGGCGAGGGAGCGCTCGGCTGGCAGCCGTCGCCGTTGCGCGGGCCGCTCATTTCCCAGCGGGTTCTCCTGCGTCCGCACGGCCAGCGCTGGCTCTACGCGCTGGATCAGCCCGCGGCGGCGGTCTCGCTCGGATCGCTCGACGGCGGGCATGTGCTGCGGGCGCGGGAGCCGGTGACGAAACGCGCGAGCTACAAAGTGGTCTCGCGCCAGTTCGACGATTCCCGCGAACTTTCCAAAGCCCAGCGGATACTGCTGCTGCGCGCGGGCGGACCGTTTTCGCCCCGGGTGCGGGCGCTGGCGGCGGAATTGAAAAACGGGGCGCGCAACCACAAGGAGATCGGGCAGCGGCTGCTGCGCTTTTACCGGCAAAACAAATTCACCTACACCATCGAGCCGGGTGCGCTGGGCGGCGATGCGCTCGACCGGTTTCTCTTCGAACGCCGGGCGGGCTTTTGCGAGCACTACGCGGCCAGTTTCGCCACGCTCATGCGGCTGGCCGGAGTGCCCGCGCGGGTGGTCATCGGATTTCAGGGCGGCGAGGTGAACCGAGACGCGCATTATGTGATCGTGCGCCACTCGGAGGCGCATGCCTGGGCCGAGATCTGGATCGAGCAACAGGGCTGGGAACGGGTCGATCCGACCGAGGTGATCGCGCCCGGGCGTTTGGTCTCGGGACTTGCGAACTATCTTCGCGATGAGCGGCCGGGTGCCGCCACCGAAGGTGGACTGGGGCGATCCGATGGCGCGCTCGGGCTGCGGGCGATCTGGCAGGAGACGCGCCTGGCCTGGGACAATCTGCAGATGCAGTGGGATCTTTACGTGATGGACTACGGACGCGATCAGCAGGAGTCGCTGCTTTCGCTGGCGGGCTTCGACTGGATCGGCCACCGCAAGCTGCTGGGGCTGATGGGGGTCGTGCTGGCGGGC
>JBGTNO010000362.1:0-2368 GCA_041743065.1 Chthoniobacterales bacterium | reverse complement strand
GGCGCACTCCCGCCTCCGTGAGAAAGCTTCGAATGCGCGCGAACTTCTCCGCGACCGTGGGCTCGTCCTGCACACGACGTTCATGGCCCAATAACCCGAACTGTTCAAGTTATTTCTGCTAGCCTCCTAAGCCCCGCCCGCCACCTCAAAACCGGCCTCCCGCAGCCACCGCCGCAACTTGTCCACCCGCTCGCCCTGGATCTCGATCGTCCGGTCCCGCAGCGTTCCGCCGGCATGGCACTTCTGGCGGAGGACTCGCAGCCAGCCCTCCAACTCGGCGCCGGAAATATCCGCTGGCCAGTCCCCCACCACCGTCACGACTTTGCCGCCGCGATGAGCGGTGGAGCGGCGCAGAACCACCCGCCCCTTCGGCAAACCGGCGGGTCCACTTCCGTTCCAGGCGGAATTCCAGTTGCATCTCCGGACGCTCCCGCCATCTCCAGCCCGGCAAACGGCTGGAAAGTGGCCACCGGAACCGCTTCGGTCGCGAGGCGCGCTTTTTTCTCGCGGGCCATCGTCTAGCTCTGGGGAGCGCCCGACCATTCGTAGCTCTCCACCACCTCGATCTCCGGGTGCAGACTCAGCCGCACCGGGCAGCGCGCGCCCACCGCTTCCAGCGTCGCGCGCTCGGGATGATCGGGCGGCAGCGGGATGGCGATGTCCATTTCCAGCCGGGCGATGCGGCGGGGGGCTTCGGAGGTCATGTGTTTGCGCACCTGGATGCTCACGTTTCCCAGCTCGAAGCCGTGGCGCCACGCCACGATGGCCATGGTCGTGGCCACGCAGGTGCCGAGCGAGGTTGCCGTGAGGTCGGTCGGGGAAAATGCTTCGCCGCGCCCCATGTTGTCGGCGGGCGCATCGGTTTCGAGGGCCGCCTGGGAAGGTCCGTGGACCGCGCGGCAATGCAATTCGCCTTGGTATTCGAGGGTGATTTCGACCATACACCACTTTGGCGGCCGGACCCGCCCGATAGCAAGCCGCCCCTCCGTTCCCGCCCTCGTTTTCCATTTTTATGAATCGACTGGCCTTCCCCCCGCTCTTCAGCGGGCGGGGCGTTTTGCTGCTCCTCTTCGGACTCGCCTCGCTGGCGGTGGCCTGGCGGTTGGGCGACGACGCTTTCCCCATCGCCACGGTCGATTTCCGGGTCTCACGCACGAATGCGGATGAGGTGCTGCGGGAAAAGGCGGAGGCGATCGCGGGCCCGCTGGAGGGATATAAAAGCGTGGTCCAGTTCGGCGGCGAGGAAGATACGGGCCATTATCTGGAACTCGAACTCGGCATTCCGGAGATGGAACGGCTGATCGCGCGCGGGCTTGGGGTCTATTACGGCTCCGGGTGCTGGTGCAGGGCGACTCGGTGGGCGAATACGGCGAATACCTGAACGTGCCGGAAGCCTGGGAACGCGCGTTCGAGAAACGCCGCTCCCTCAATGAATTCTGCGGGTCGCTGGCCGGTTACGCGACCGCCCCGCTCGGATTGGGCCTGGTGGCGCTGCTCATCTATTACCTCACCCAGCATCGGCTGGACTGGCGGCGGGCCGTCCCGCGCCGCTGGTGGCTGCTGCTCGGGCTGATGGCGGCGCTCTCGGCGGTCCACGGCTGGCCGGAGACGGTTTCGGATTATCCCACCACCCAGAGCTGGGGCAGCTACGTCTTCGCCGCCGTCTCCGACACGGCGCTCGCCACCTTCGGCATGGCGCTGGGCCTCTGGACGCTGACGCTGGTCGCGGATGTGCTCCACCGCGAGATGCTGCCGCATCACCTCCCCTTCCGGCTGGCCCTCGGCCACGGCGCGCTTTCCCGGCCGGAAACGGTGCGGGCGCTGGGCCTCGGCGTAATTTTCGCCTGCGCGGGGCTGGCCTATGTGACCCTCTTTTATGTGATCAGCCGCCGCTTTGGCGGGTGGTCGCCGGTGGAGATCGACTACGCCGAGACGCTGAGCGGCGGGCTGCCCTGGGCCTCGGGCCTGGAGGCGGGGCTGTCCGCGGCTTGGAGCGAGGAACTGCTCTTCCGGGTGCTGGCCATCCTGCTCTACTGGAAAATATTCCGGGTAAAATGGCTGGCGGTTCTGCTCTCGGCGGTCACTTGGGGATTTCTGCACAGCGACTATCCGCAGATGCCGGGCTACATCCGCGGAGTGGAGCTGACGCTGGTCGGTCTGCTCTGGAGCTGGCTGTTCCTGCGCTACGGCCTCGTCGCCACGCTGACCGCGCACTATCTTTACAACTGCTGGCTGACCTGCCTCGTGGTCGTGCAGACCGGCAGCCCGGGGAATATCCTCGGGGCGGTCGCCGTCTCGCTCTGGCCGGTCGCGCTCTGGCTGCGCGGTCGCTGGCGGCTGCGCGACACAGATCTGCGGCTCCCGCTGC
>JBGTNO010000361.1:0-4396 GCA_041743065.1 Chthoniobacterales bacterium | reverse complement strand
GCCAGCACGGGCGAAAGCTGCCGCAGGTGCTCGCGCGACGCGACTTCGGGGACAACGCCGCCGTAGCGATTATGCAGCGCCATTTGCGAGGCGACTTCGCTGGCGAGCAGCTCTCCATCGCGGCCGAGAATAGCCGCGGCCGTCTCGTCGCACGAAGTCTCCAGCGCGAGGACCAGCGGGCGTCCGCGGGGTTCCTTCATGGGCGAAAACTCACTGCGCCAAGGCGGTCTTCGCTTCGGCGTCGTCGCGGCGGGCGTAAATGAGCACGCCGCGCAGGGCATCGACCGCGCGTTCCAGTTGGGTGTCGCGGAAATTTTTCAGAATCGCCCGATCCTCCGGCTCCAAATAATCCGCTTTCCGGGAAATGGAGAGCAGCCGCTCCTGCTCGGCCGTCATGGTGGCGCGGATGGTGGGCGCGACGCCGTGCTCGTGGATCACATCATGGCTGGGCGTGTAATATTTAGCCGTCGTCAGCCGCAGCGCCGAGCCATCGGGGAGCTGGATCACGCTCTGCACCGAACCTTTGCCGAACGTCGTCTCGCCCACGATGACGGCCCGGTTCAGATCCTTGAGCGCTCCGGCCACGATCTCCGCCCCGCTGGCGCTGCCGCCGTTCACCAGCACCGCCATCGGATAAGTGCGATGCGGTTTGCCGTTATCGGGCGTGCGATAGGGCGGGCGCACTTCGCCATCGCGGCTTTCGGTGGTCACGACGGTTTGCCCCGCCGGCAGAAATTCTCCGCAGACATCCACCGCGCTATTCAAGAGGCCGCCGGGATTGAAACGCAGGTCGAGCACGAGCGCGTCGATGCCTTTGGCCTCCAGCTTGCTCAGGCGAGCATCCAGCTCCTCGGCGGTCGGCTCGTTGAATTGCGTGATGCGCACATAGCCGATCCGGAAGGGGCCGGTCAGGTCCTCGGGCAGCACTTTCGCATCCTGCACGCTGTCCACTTTCACGATGTCGCGCGCGATCACGTAATCCTTCATCTCGCGCTGCGAAGGCCGCCAGATGGTCAGCGTCACCTTTTCGCCGACCTCGCCGCGCAACTGCTGCACGGCCTCGGAGAGTGGCATCTGCTCGGTGAAATTCCCGTTGATTTTCAAGATCTGGTCGCCGGGCAGCAAGCCCGCGCGCGCACCCGGCGTGTTTTCCATCGGCGCGATGATGGTCAGCCGGTCGTCCCGCACGCCGACCGTGATGCCGAGCCCGCCGAACTGACTGCGGGTATCGTCCTGCATTCCCCGGAAATCCCGCGGCGGCATGAACTGCGAATGCGGATCGAGATCGGAGAGCATCCCGCGGAGCGCGCTGTAGATCAGATCGTGGTAGCCGGTTTTCTTCTCATCCACGTAATCCTGCCGGATGAGTTGCAGAGCGTTGGTGAAAACGGCGACGTCGGAATAGCCGGCATCCTCCGCGGGGCCGGGCTCGGCGTCGGTGGCCGCTCGGAGGAGAGCTGGACCAGCCCACCACAGCGAAAATGAAAAGAGAACGGCCGAGAGACGCTTCATCGACCGTCACGGTAGGCGAAAATCCGCAACTTGAAACCGGAAAGCTGAGCCCTGAAGCTCCCCGCCTCGCTTTATGAAGATCGAAGCCATTTTCCTCCTCCTCGGCACCTGGATGCTGAAATTACTGGCCGGGCTGATCGTTCTCTGGGTCGGGCTGAAGCTGGCGCACCGGCTGAAGCGCATCGTCCGCGAGCGCCTGCTGTCGCGGGCGGTCGATCGGACGGTGGCGGTGTTTCTCTCGAACATCACCACCTGGGCGCTGCGCATCGGCGTGATCAAGGCCCAGGGCTACCTCGGCATCGTGAATGAAATCCAGATCTTCCACACGGTGGTCAAGACGCACGACAACGTGACCATTTTCATGCCCAACGGCCCGCTCTGCGGCGACACGATCGAGAATCTCTCGCTGGAGGAACTGCGCCGCTGCGACTTCACTTTCAGCATCGGCTACAGCGACGACATCGACGCCGCGCGGGAGACGATCCGGGAAATCGTGCGGGCGGACACACGCGCGCTCCAAGATCTGCCGGGCAAGGAGCCGTTCATCGCCGTGACCGAGCTGGCGGAAAACTCGGTCGATTTTTCCGTGCGCGTCTGGACGAAGGCGAGCGATCTATGGCCCTTCCGCTTCGCCACGCTGGAAGGGGTGAAAAAAGCCTTCGACGAGCGCGGGATCAGCATTCCCTTCCCGCAACGGGACGTGCATCTGCACGGCGAACTCCGCGGATCGTAAACCCCTCGCGCAAAATATTTCCCCGCCGGAATACGGGGCGGCATAATATTGCGATTTCGATTGACGTGGCTCCGTGGAGACAGCTATGCCTTTGCGCCCCTCGCCCCGTTTTCCGGGACCGAGTAAATCCACCCAGCAAACCCCGAATCAATAAATATGTTCCCAATGACTCGTATCCTCCCCCTCCTGCTTCTTGGAGCAAGCTCCGCCTTGGCTGGCACTGTTGACTACAGCAAGGAATACCAACCGGCACCTCCCGCTCCGCCAGAAATGTCTTGGACAGGCTTTTACATGGGCGTCCAGGCCGGCAGCGCGTTCAATCCGAACGACGACGGCGAACTCGAATTCGACACCGATCGGGATGGCAGCTACGGAGATTCGATCGCAGCCTTCGGCAATAGCTTCGAAAGCGCCTTCGACGGAGGATTCACCTATGGTCTCCATGCCGGCTTCGACTACGAGATCGGGACCAGCGGTTTCGTCTTCGGTATCCTCACGGACATCAACAAGACGGACATCAGCGAATCGCAAAGCGGCTTTTCCTCCACCCCCGCGTTTTACACCGTGGAGCGCGATCTGGAGTTTCTCGCCACGCTGCGCGGCCGTGTCGGCTACGCCCCGGTTCGCCGTTTGCTGATCTACGCCACCGGTGGTCTGACCTATTCGGACGTTGACTACAGCTATCAGACAAATACCCCCGCTGCCGTCAAACGGCGTGGCGGTCAGGAGAGCGACTACGGCTACACCGTGGGCGGCGGCCTGGAAGCCCGCGTCACCGATCACATTTCGCTGACGGTCGAGTATCTCTACACGAACCTGGGCGGCAACAACTTCGTCGGAAACCTCAGCGGACCCGCTGCGTTTTCCACCACGTCGGCTTCCACGGACTCCCGCGGTTCGGACGATGACTTCGACTTCCACCAGATCCAGGGAAAGATCTCGTATCGCTTCTGATCTGCATCCATCTAAATTCTAGGTTGAAAAGGCCCACCGGTTTATCGGTGGGCCTTTTTTCTGTGCTTGATGAACAGCAGAAGCACGAGACTTTCACAAAGGACTGCGAACGCGCCGACACCCCTTTCCCACCTGTGCCCGCGAATCCGTCGGAGGCCGGGTTTGCCACCCGGCTGCGACGGCTAGCCGTCCTCCGCTACTCCGGCTTCTCGATCTCGAGATAGGTCGGCGTCTTGTCGCGGCTGCGGGTGCCTTGCAGCGACTGGATGCGCATCTGCTTGAGCAGCCAGCCGCCGTGATAGCGCTGGATGCCTTTCACCTCGAAACGTTTGGCCGCTTTTCCGTCCCAACCATAGGCCTCGACCTTGAGCAGCGCGCCGCTGTCTTTCTCCACCCACACCCGCACCATTCCGTAGGATGAGTTCTTGCGAGAAGGCGCGTAGGCCTTGATCTGCCAGGAGGGCCTCCCGCCGAAAACCGTCTTCTCGCCGTCAAACTCCAGCTTGTCCCAATACAGAAACGGCATCGAGATATCTTCCAGCGTGAGGTCGGTATCGCGGATCGGATCGGTGAAGCCGGCGCCGGAGGCGGTGGAGCCGTCGCGACCGAGATTGACCGCGATGGTCTGCGCGGGATGCCGCAGTTGATACCGGATGCTTCCGCCGTCCACGGACAGATGAAAGGGCGTGCGGTCGCCCTCGCTGCGAATCTGTCCCTCCAGTTCCTGCCGCTGTGAACTCTGGAAAATCCGCACTTTTTCCATGATCGCCTCCGCCGAGGGCTCGGCGCGCAGCCCGGCGACACTGACCAGCAGCAGGATCCCCCACCAGGAGCGCGGACGTCTCGTCCGCTTCGTGAATCTGGTCAGAGCTTTGGGTTGCGGACGGGGACGTCCGCGCTCCTGGGAAGTGCTCCCGATTCGTCTCTTTACTTGTCGGAGTCGCTTCATAACCATTTCGTGTTCTGTGCCCGGCCTCGATCAAAAGCTCTTTTTACTCATCAACCGCGAATGGACGAGTCCGGCTCTGGATTTCTTCATGGCCGCCCTTTCCAGCTGGGGATTGCTGATGGGGCCGGTGATTGTGCTCATCGTGCTGCTATTCGTGCGGGGCGGCTGGCGCGCGCGGGCGGTCCTCCTCATCGTCGCCGCTTCCGTGGGGCTGGCGGACGGCGCCATCAGCTCCCCGCTCAAGAAAG
>JBGTNO010000360.1:0-6628 GCA_041743065.1 Chthoniobacterales bacterium | reverse complement strand
GCGCCGCGCCCGCCGCTCCGGCCAGCGATTTGCGCGATGTCATGCCCGTCCGCCGCGCGGAGCCGGTCAGCGCCGGCGATGGCCGCGTCCGGGTTCAACCCCGCGAGGGCGGAATGACGATCTATCAGGGCGAAGTGCGATGATTTGGTGAGCGCGTGAGCTTGCCCCGGCGGTCCGGCAGAGGCAGAATCGCGGGATGAAAAGCATCGCGCTGATCCTCCCCCTCCTGCTCTCCCTGCTGGCCGCTCGCGCCGCCGAGCCCGCGCTCACCTTGTATAATCAAGGTTTTGGCGTGGTGCGGGAGCAAATCCCGCTCGATCTGAAGGAAGGCGTCAACACGGTCAGCACCACCGAAGTCACCGCCCATCTCGAGCCTGCCTCGGTGATTCTGCGCGACTCCACCGGCGCGGCCGAACTGCGGATTCTGGAGCAAAACTATCGGAACGATCCTATTTCGCAGGACCTGCTGCTCCAGCATTTTGAAGGGCAGAGCATCCCGTTCCAGATCATGCGCGAAAACCGCGAGGCGATCGCTATCGGTAAGATCGTCCGCGCGCCTTACGTGCTGCACGGCGACGCGCGGGGAAATCAGCCTTACTGGCAGCGGCAGATGGCGATGGTGAATTCGTCCGGCAATCAGCCGCTCATCGAGGTGGATGGCAAACTTCGCTTCGGCCTGCCGGGCGTCCCGCTTTTTCCGGCGCTGGGCGATGATAGTATCCTCAAGCCCACTCTCAGTTGGACCCTGCAAAGCGCCGCCGCCTCCACGTCGCCCCTGGAACTCGCCTATGTCTCCCGGGGTTTCAACTGGGAGGCCGACTACAACCTCATCGGCACCGAAAAAGGCGACGAAGTGACTCTCCTGGGCTGGATAACCATGCGCAACGACAGCGGCCGCGGCTTTCCCGACGCGCAGATCAAACTAGTCGCGGGCGATGTCAGCAAAGTGGAGGACGAAGAAATCGGCGTTTCCCGAGACCGGGCATTTTCTGGAGTGATGAAGGAGGAGGCGGGGGTCACCGAAAAATCTTTCGACGAGTATCACCTCTACACCCTGCCTCGCCGCACCACCCTGCATGACCGCGAGATGAAGCAAGTCGAGTTCATTCGCGCGGAGCGGGTATCTAGTCGAACTGTCTATATCTACAATGGCGCTGACATCAACTGGCCGCAATTTCGCAACTGGCGGCGGGAACAGATGCGCGATGACCAGTCGTTTGGCGTCCAGTCGCACAAGGAAGTCTGGGTGTATCGCGAACTGGACAATAAGGAGGAGAACGGCCTCGGTCTCCCGCTCCCGAAGGGCACTGTTCGTTTTTACCGCGAAGATTCCGCCGATCGGCAGCTCGAGTTCGTGGGCGAAAACACCATTGAGCACACCCCCAAGGGCGAGACGCTGAAAATTTATACCGGCAACGCGTTCGACCTCGTCGGCGAGCGCACGCGCACGAACAACGTGATGGATGCAGGGCGCAGCACCCTCACCGAATCTTTCGAAATAAAGCTGCGCAATCACAAGGCGACACCGGTCACCATCAAGGTCGTCGAATCCCTCTACCGCTGGCCCACCTGGGAGATCACCGACTCAAGCGATACCTATAAGAAGGTGGACAGCCAGACCATGGAGTTCCTCGCCCAGCTTGAGCCCGGCGCGGAGAAAGCAATCACCTACACCGTCCGTTATACTTGGTGAGTGAAGAGACGCCTGGGCCAATTTCGATGGCCTGAGCTGGAACCTGGCCCAGAATTGGGGGGGTCCCGGGCCTCCGGTTTTCTTGCCCCGCCCGACCCCGCTGCGCTTGCTCTGCGGCTTGGGGGAAGGCTCTAGTTTACGCCCTTGGCGTAAATGCGCTGGAGCAGGGGATTGGCGGTGTCGCCGAACCAGCAGCGAAAAAGCAGGATATTGCCGTCCGCCACGCTCTGGATCAGTTCGTCCTGTCGCTCTTCGATCGGGCCGTCGAGGGGATTGATCATACTAAAAGCGTCGGGCCAAACGCTCCTGACCAGCGGGTTGGTCGTGGCGTGACCGCCAAACGCGTGCTCGCGCAGCTCACGGTAGGGCGCGCTGTAAGCATAGTAGGCCGTCGTCGGGATCTCGGGAATCAGGAGAACGTCGGGATAATTTTCGGCGAGCGTCTTTAGAATCGCGGCATCAAAAGGGCGGCCCGCGACCGTGCCATCATGGCGATAATAGTAGTGCGTATTGGTATCTATATAAAAAAGGGAGCAGCGCCACCGTTTCCTGGCATAGTCAATCTTGGCGCCGATCTCCGCGGCCACGTCGAAATCCATGTGGCCGTGCCGCCAGTCCGCCTCGTCAGCGGGAGCGGTGTCCAGGCGGGATGGGCGCAGGCAGACGCCGGTGCGCAGGCCTGCTTTGGTGAACTTTGCGAAAAACTCATCGGCGATCACGTCCATCTCGGGGGAGAGCGTCTTGATCAAGCGCGGATCGCCCACGTAGCTCAGGCGCGGGATGCGCTCGCCCTCCGGGCTCCAGAAGATCATGCCCTGGGCGTTGGCCTTTTTGAGATTGCGGACGGCGGTGTCGGCCTGGGCCAGCATCCGCTCGCGGAACAATTTCAGATTGCGCGCATCGAGCTCGGTATCGTTAAGCCAGCCCGCGGGATTGGTGGCGGAGCGATGCGCATTCGAGGCAATGGCCAGCATGCCGATCATCCGGCGGTCGGACCATTGCACGATCCGGGGATACTGGCGGCGGAAAGCCTCGACCAGGTCGGGGATGGCTTTCTCGGAAGGCTGCCCCGGCTCAAGCGGGCGAAACGAGAGCCGAAATATCTTGGTCTCCCCCGGCGAAATCACCGGATCTTCCGGGCTGTTCCAGAGGGCGCTGCTGACTTGCGCGCGGCGTATTTCCTGGTCGTCCGGCGTGGCAAAGGCGATCCGGCCGGGCGTGTCCGAAGGCTCGAGCGCGAAGATAAATCCGGCCTCCCGCCAGTCGGCGATGAGGCGGGGGATTTCGTCGTGATTATCGGTCGCGATCTCGAATTTCCGCCGCCAGGGTGAGCCGTCGGGTAACCGGGGCAGCTTGAAGTGGAAAAGATTCACCGCGCACTCCGCGATCGGTTCGTCCGACCGGTTGGTGATGGCGCATTCGATAATGAAGCGCCCCTTGTCTAGTTGGTAGGCAAGTCGGATATCGCCCCACGCATAGCCGAGATGGGTGGTCTTCTCCGCCGCGTCGAAAACCCGCTCCACCTCGCGCGTGCCTTCGCGCGGATGACCGGCCGGCCCCAGTAAAATTGCCGCGACGCTGGGAGCGGGAGGAGCCAGCAGCTCAGTCTCACCCAGGCGCAGACTGGAAAGGCCGTCTTCGTCGAAGCGAATGGAAAAATCCGCCGCGCCGGCCCCATGCATGCCCAGAAAGATCCAGGCCACCAGGGCCGCCGCCCGTCTCATACAGGCTCTTCCACCCGCGCGCAGGTTTCGAAACGGGTGAACTCTTTCAGGAAAGTGAGTCCGATGTTTCCGACCGGGCCGTTACGCTGCTTGGCGATGATGAGAGTGGCTTTACCCTCGGCCTCGGCGCGCTCTTCATCCGTATCGGCATAGTATTCCTCGCGGACAAGGAGCCCGACGACATCCGCGTCTTGCTCGATGGAACCGGATTCGCGCAGATCGCTGAGGCGCGGCCGGCCTTTGCTGTCTCCGGTGCGGCTCTCGGGATTTCGGTTCAACTGGGCGAGCACGATGATGGGCAGCTTCAGCTCCTTGGCGAGCGCCTTGATGCCGGAGGAAATCTCGGCGATTTCCTGCTGGCGGTTGTCCTGAGCGCGGCGCGAGGTGGAGCGCAGCAGCTGGAGATAATCGATCACGATCAGCTGGAGGTCGTGTTGGGATTTCAGCCGCCGGGCCTTGGCGCGCAGATCGAGAATGCTGAGGCCGGCGGTGTCGTCGATAAACATCTTCGCATGGATGAGCTTGTCCGCGGCGTTGGTCAGGCTCGGAAAATCGCGCTCGTTGAGGAACCCGTCGCGGATGCGCTGCAGGTTGACCCGCGCCCGCGAGCAGAGCAGACGCTGGACCAGTTGCTGGCTGCTCATTTCCAGACTGAAGACGGCGGTCGGCAGCCCCTGATCGATCGCCACCTGCTCGGCGATGTTCATAGCCAGCGCGGTCTTGCCCATGCTGGGGCGAGCCGCGATGACGATCATTTCCGCGGGATGCAGGCCATCGGTCATGCGGTCGAGATCGGCGTAGCCGGTGGCGATGCCGCTGATCTGGCCTTTGCGCTCGTGCAGTTTTTCGATGGAGTCGATGGCCTCCATCACCAGATCCTGCATAGCGATCATCGGATTATCGAAACGTTCCTGGCCGATCTCGAAAATGGTGCGCTCCACCTCGTCGAGAAAATCGTAAACCTCATCCTGTCGCTCGTAGGAACGGGCCGAGCTCTCATTACAGGTGGTGATGATGCGGCGGAGCGTGAACTTCTCCTTTACAATGTCGATGTAGTAGCCGGCGTTGGCCGCGGTGGCGACAAAGGTGAACAGGTTCGTCAAGTAGGACGGGCCGCCCACGCTGTCGAGCTGGCCGCGGTCGCGCAGCGTCTGCGTGAGGATCACCAGATCGATCGGCTTGTTATCCGTCCAGAACTCGCGGAGCAGCTCGAAGATGATGGCGTGCGCGGGATTGTAAAAGGCCTCGATGGCCAGCTTCTGCTCCACGCAGAGGTTCATCACCTCGCGCGGAGAAAGCAACAGCGAACAGAGAATGCCCTGCTCGGCCTCGGTGCTTTGTGGGAGCGACCTGTGAATATCCGGTAAATAACTGCCCCCTTTATGCGAAAAACCGGCCTCAGGGGGCCGGTTTTCGGATTTGGCCACGCCCTCTCGGGCGGCGGCGGGCGGCGGGCCTGACTTGGCCGGGTCAGCAGGCATGATGTCGCGGGACTAGTGGCGTCCCCGGCGCCGCTCCCCGGCCGGTTCTTCGGGAGCTTCGGTCTCGACGGGAGTGGTCGCTTGCACGATGACGGTCAGCTTGGCGATCACCTCCGAGTGCACCTTGATTGGCACCTCGTGCGTGCCCGTTTCCTTGATCGGCTTCTCGAGCTGGACGCGGTGCCGGTCGAACTCAGGATCGCCCAGCTCCGTTTTCATGCGCTCGGCGAGATCGTGGCTGGTGATGGAGCCGAAAGCTTTCCCACTGGCACCCGTTTCGAGCGTCATCTGCAGCTTCATCTTGCCGATGCGGCGAGCGAGCTCCTGAGCGTCGTTCAGCTCGGCGGCTTCGCGCTCGGCGCGGCGGGCCTGGAGCTGGTTGAGGCGGCGCAGGTTCGCGGTCGTGGCGGCGTAGGCCAGCCCCTGCGGAATCAAGAAATTGCGGGCATAGCCGGCCTTGACCGTGATGACATCGGCTTCGACGCCGAGGCCTTTGATTTGTTGGGTGAGAATGACGTCCGTGTTGGCCATAGAAGTTGTCCGGTTAGAAAGCGGAGGGTCTGAATACATGCCGACAGTGGCCGAGTCAATCTCTCCCGGACAGAAAAAGCGCCTCGAGAGGGTGCGAATCAATTTCACGGTGGCCCGTGTTGCGCTATCCTGTAAGCCGCCATGCCGACCTACGTTTACGAAACCATCCCGTCCGGAAAAGGAACCAAGCCCCGCACTTTCGAGCTGAAGCAGAGCATGAAGGACGACGCATTGACGCACGACCCCGAGACGGGCGACCCGGTGCACCGGGTGGTCTCTGGCGGTTATGGTTTTGTATCGCCCGGCTACGAAACGCCCGGCACGACCTCGCGCCCGAGCGGCGGGTGCGGGAGCGGCTGCGGCTGCGGGGCGTAAGGAGCGCGATGGACCCGGAATCCAAGCGGAGAGCACTGCAGGAATCCGTGAAAGCGACGGAACTCAAGGATCTGCGGGAACCGTGAAACGGCTCGAGAGCCTCGATAAAAATCGTGCCGGAAGGATTTCTGCCGTCAAAGAGTCCGGAGAAGAAGTAGGGCGGCAGCTCGGCGCGCAGACAAGGGAGCGCGGACGTCCTCGTCCGCCACCTCTATCTAATTAGATTTGGGGAGCGGACGGGACGTCCGCGCTCCTTGTCAATCCACCTCGGGCCGTGGGTCGCGGCTGAGAAGTTCGCCCATGGCTTCGCGGGCAGGCTTGTTTTTGTAGAGTAACGCATGGACCTGGTCCACGATGGGAGCGCGCAGAGCGCGAGCGCGGGCGACTTCGAAAACGCTGCGCGTGGTCGGGACACCCTCGGCAACCATCGTCATGCCGGCTTCGATCTCGGCGAGGCTTTTGCCCTGACCGAGCAGCTCGCCGACATGACGGTTCCGGCTGTGGTGGCTGAAACAGGTGACCATGAGATCGCCGACGCCGCTCAGGCCGATGAAGGTTTCCGGCTGCCCGCCGAGGGCGACGCCGATGCGGGTCATTTCCACGAGGGCGCGGGTGATCAGAGCGGCTTTGGAATTATCGCCCAGGCCCAAGCCGTCGCAGGCGCCCGCGGCGATGGCGAAAATATTCTTCAGCGCTCCGCCCAGCTCGATGCCGGCCACATCGTCGCTGGTGTAGGTGCGAAAGGCGGGCCCGTTCAGCAACCGCTGGAGCGGCTCGGCCAGCTCGGGCCGGTCACCGCCGAGCACCAGCGCGGCGGGCTGGCC
>JBGTNO010000359.1:0-17757 GCA_041743065.1 Chthoniobacterales bacterium | reverse complement strand
GACCGGTCAACACGAGCAGATAGAGACTGCCGCTGAAGATCAGGAGGCCGGCGCCGAAACACCAGAAGGGCCCTTTCGCGATCGCCGGACGCAGCGACAGGACGAGCAACACGACCGCGTGCACCGCCAGATAGAAGGTCGCCGTTTTCCAGATCTCGAGCGTCCGCGCATCGACCCGGCCCTCGATCCCGTGCGCTCCAAACGCGCCGAGCAGCACAAACAGGAAACCGGCCAGAGCGGCGAAACGAAAATAGCGGGGCATGGCGGTTAATCTGTAGCATACCGGGGCGCCTGCGCTACAACGATGCATGGACTGGTCAAAATGGCTCCCGCAAGAGCGGGCCAATCTCTGTTTTATCCGGCGCGATTCCCGGGTGCTGCTCATCCGCAAAAAACGCGGTCTGGGCGCGGGCAAGATCAACGCGCCCGGCGGCAAGATCGAGCCGGGCGAGACGCCCCTGCAAGCGGCCATCCGCGAGACTCAGGAGGAAATCCGCGTGACGCCGCTGGGCCTGCGCGAACTGGGCGTGCTGTCGTTTCAATTCACCGATGGCTACAGCCTCTATTGCCACGTTTATCTGGCGGACGATTGCGAGGGAGAGCCGCGGGAAACCGAAGAGGCCGTTCCTTTCTGGGTCGAAATCGACGCCATTCCCTACGCGGAGATGTGGCCCGACGATGTCCACTGGCTGCCGCTGGCGTTGGGGGAGCAACGTTTCCAAGGCTTCTTCGAATTGGATGGCGAAACGCTGCTGCGGCATCGCCTCGATTTGCTCGACTCATGCCCCACGCCGTAGTCGCCGGCGCGGGCTATGTCGGCGGGGTGGCGGCCCGCCTGCTGCGCCAGGCCGGCTGGGAAGTCACGCCCATCGTCCGCTCGCCGGAATCGCTCCGCGCTCTCTCGGACGCCGCCGCCCTCGCCCTCGATGTGGCGGACGCGAGATCGGTGGCGGCCAGTAGCGCCGCGCTCAAAAATGCCGACGCCCTGATCTACTGCGTCAGCTCCGGGCGAGGCGGCGCGGAAGCCTATGGCGCGGCTTACGTGACCGGGCTCTCAAACCTCGTCGCCGCTGCCCCGCGCGCTCGCGTCGTCTTCACCAGCAGCACCTCCGTTTACGCGCAGACCGACGGCTCTTGGGTGGACGAGAATTCCGCGGCCGAGCCGGATCGCGAGACCGGCCAAATCCTCCGCACCGCTGAAAACCTCGCGCTGGAGCGCGATGGATGCGTGGCGCGGCTGGCCGGCATCTACGGCCCGGGGCGCAGTGTTTACCTGAAGAAATTCCTCGAAAACCGGGCCGTCATCGAGGGCGACGGCAGCCGCTGGATCAACCAGATCCACCGCGACGATGCCGCAAGCGCCCTGGTCGAATTAGCCACCTCCGAAGAAGCGCGCGGCCTTTATAACGTGGCCGACCATCATCCCGACACGCAGTTCGGCGTTTACAGCCTGCTGGCGCGGCACTTTTCCCGCCCGCTGCCGCCCCACGGCCCGATCGACCTCGATCGAAAACGGGGCTGGACCTCCAAAAAGGTGAGCAACCGGCGGCTCCTCGGCCTCGGTTGGACGCCCGCCTTCCCCCGCTACGCGGACGCCCTCGCAAAATTCGGCGAGCGTCTTCTCATTGCCGACTAGCGAGAGTTTTCCCTCCGCTCATTTCGGCCAGAGAAACACCTGATACCCCAGAAACAATCCCAGCAGCACCAGCCCCTCCCACCGCGCCAGCGTAAACCCGGTCCGGCCAAACAGCACCAGCAGCAGGGTAAGCCCCGCCATGAAGGCCAGGTCGATCATGGTGATCCCGCTCGCCGTGAGCGGGCCGGCCGCCAGTCCGGTCACCCCGACGATCGCCACCAGGTTGAAAATACAGGAGCCGACGATGTTTCCCACCGCCACATCGGCATGCTTCCGCATCGCCGCCGCCAGCGAGGCGGCCAGCTCGGGCAGACTCGTTCCCGCCGCCACCACCGTCAGCCCGATGACCGCTTCGCTGATGCCGAGGGCGCGGGCGATGGAGGCGGCCCCGTCCACAAAGAAGCGCGAGCCCACGATGAGCAGCAGCAATCCCACCACCGTGAGGGCGAGATCTTTCAGGGCACTCCCCGTCGGCGGCTCGATCTCCCCCTCGAATTCCGCCCGCAAATGCGGCGCGCCGTCGCGGCGAACATTCCAAATATTCAGCCCGATATATCCGGCCAGCAGCAGCAGCAGCACCGCTCCTTCCAGCCGCGAAACGCTCCAGTCCCGGAAAAAGAAGAGAAATAGCGCGGTCAGTCCGATGAGGATGGGGATGTCCAGCTTCACCAGTTGTGAGCGCACCCGCAGCGGCGTGAGCAGCGAGGTGAGGCCGAGAATGAGGCCGACATTGAAAATATTGGAACCCACCACGTTCCCCAGCGCGATCTCCGGCCGGCCGCTGGTCGCCGCGATCAGGCTGACCACCAGCTCCGGCGCGCTCGTCCCGATCGACACGAGGGTCAGCCCGGCAATGAGCGGCGACACCCCGACCCGCAATCCCAGACCCACACTTCCCCGCACCAGCCATTCCGCCCCGAAGTAGAGCGCCACAAACCCCGCCGCGAGCAGGAGCAGCGAAACCGTCATGCTCCCCACCGATTGCTTCCCGGCTCGTCCGGACCGCCGGGAATTGCCTTCGCTGTCGCCGCGTTGTGATCGAGGCGGTTTGTTCCCATCGACCTAACCAATCATCGGAACCTTTCCCCGTCGATGCCCAATCTCCGCAGAACTAGCCTCAGCTCCCGCCCGGCCGGAGTCCCGCAATACCGCCGCGAGCCGACCGAGGATCGGAGCGTAAGCCGGCTCGCCATTCCACTCCTCGCAGCGCCGGCTCAGCCGCGCGCTCCAGTTGGAGTCGGCGGAAGTGCCGGGCACGTTGAAGCGCTTTTTACTCCCCAGCAGATCGGTGATCATGAAGACGACGATCCAGGAGTTGCTCCGGCAGAGAGCTTCCAGCAGCGCGCCGTGCACTTCGTCGTTCCAGCTCAGGTCGTCCCCCTTGGGGAGCGAGGCAAAGCCGCCCAGCTTTTTCAGCTCATCCGCCGCCACCTCCGCATCCGCGCCCCCGTCCGCGATGGCCTCGGCGCGCGTCTCCCAGTAGGCGCGCAAGGGCTCGTGGTCGTGCGTCGCGTAGGTCGCGATGGAGAGCCGCTCGTAGTTCCACGGCTCGATCAGCCAGCCATCCTCCTTTTTTTCCCAGATCGGAATCTTGAAACCGGCGATACCCAGGCTCGTGAGGCTCGGGCGCACGTAGGGCGGCACGGTGCCGAGATCCTCGCCGATCAGCCGGAACTCGCCCACCTCCTCCAGCAGAGCGCGGAGATATTCCTCGCCCTCGCGCCGGTTTGCCTCGCGATGCGCCGGGCTCTCATCGTCGCGCGGATTGAAGCCGGGCAGCTCGCCCCCCGTGCGCGCCCGGGCCTCCCCGATCGTGAGCGGCAGGTAATCGGCATTCTCCCGCGGCCGCCACGGGAAGGCGTAAATCCGGTAGAAACCGAGCACATGATCGATCCGGAAAAGGTGAAACGCGCTCCGCACGGACCGCACCCGCTGTTTCCACCAGCGGTAGCCGGTCTCGCGCATCACCTCCCAGTCGTAAACCGGGACGCCCCAGTTCTGCCCCCATTTCTGGGTGAACTCGTCCTCCTTGAAGTACGGTTCCGGCGGAGCTCCTCCGCTCCATTGCAGCCGAAAAATGGAGCGGTTCGCGAAGACGTCGGCGGAATAATAGCTCACGCCATAAGGCACGTCTCCCATCAGGGCCACGCCGCGGCTTTCCGCGTAGGCCTTCACGTCGGTCCACTGCCGGCTGGCCAGCCATTGCGCATAGCTGAAAAAGCGGCGGCGATCCTCGAACTCGCGCCGCTCCCTGCCGGGGAGCGAGATGGTCCATTCCTCCACCCTCTCAACCGTCGAGTGTTCCTCCGGCCAGGCGTCCCAAAGTTCGCTGTTATCGTTTCGCTCCATCAGCGCGCGGAACAGGCCGTAGCCATCGAGCCACGCTTTCTCGCCCTCGCACCAGGCCCGGAAAGCGCGCGCCCGCTTCGTGTTTCGCCGCGCCTCGTCGTCCCGAAAACTGGCGTAGGCCGCCTCCAGCAGCTTCCGCTTCAGCGCTTTGACCCGCGGGTAATCGACCGACTCTTCCACCAGCTCCGCCACCTCGAATTTCGCGGTGATCTTTTTGAAATCCTTCGCCCGCAGATCGGCCAGCGCTTCCGGCGTGGTCTCCAGCGTCGTCGGCTCGATCGCCACGGAACTGATGGCGTTGTAGGGACTGTTGTCGTTGCCGGTTTCGTTGATCGGGAGCAGCTGCACCAGCCGCAACCCGCGACCGGCGCTCCAGTCGATCAGCTCGCGAAGCGCCCGGATGTCCCCGATGCCCAGATCGCCCTCCGAACGCAGCGCAAACAAAGGCGCGAGAACGCCGGCCATGGGGTGATCGGGAGAGAGTTGCATCTTCCGCGAACAAATCAGCCCGCAACCTTCGCGGCAACTCTTTATAAAGTGCCCCCCGCGCCGCCGGCCGTGACGGCACCGATCGTGCTATCTCATCGGGGTAATAATCCATGATCTACGCTCTCCTCGCCCTCGGCGTCCTCCTCGCCCTCGCCGGAACGATCGTTTTGCTGATCGCCGCCTTTCGCGTCAGCCTGTTCTGGGGGTTGATTTCCCTGCTGGCGCCGCTCGGCATCCTCGTTTTCACCGGCGTGCACTGGTCGAAGGCGAAACGCGGATTCCTCCTTCAGCTGGCGGCCCTGCCTTTTTTCATCGGCGGGGTGACTCTCGCCGCCCAGCAGGATAACGCGCAACTGGCGCAAGTCCTGGCCGGCAACTTCGATCTCTCGAAGCCGCTCCCCGTGGAGCCCGCACCCGCGCCCGACCCCACGCCGGAGCCTACTCCGGTCCCGCCCCCAGCCCCGCTGCCGCCCGAGATTTTCCAGGCACGCTGGGACGCGAATCAGCGCCGTTTCACCGAGCTCGCCACCGCTTACACCCGCATGACCGCCCGGCGCAACATGCTGCGGACCTCCGATCCCGAAGCGGTCCGCGCGTTTAACGACGAGGTGGCGCTCTACGTGGCCGATCTCACCGCCGCCCAGGCCGAGAAACGCGAGCTGGCCGCGCGCCGACCCCGCCCGTGATTTATCCGCCCCGCGTTCGACGCTCTCGGCCTGGAAGCCGAAGGCTGGCTCATCGCGACGAGTCAGCCAGCGTAGCCGCCTACCAGCCGCCGCCGGTCACCTTCCACTCCTCCAGCAGCTCCGCGGGAATCTCCCGCAGGAAACGCGAGGGCCGCTGCAGCATGTCCCCGTAGCCCGCGTTCATGCGCAGATGGGGATAAGTAAGATAAAGCTCGTCCCGCGCCCGCGTCACCGCCACGTAGAAAAGGCGGCGCTCCTCCTCGATGCTTTCGTCGTCCTCCAGCGAGCGACCGCTCGGGAACATGCCCTCCGTCATCCAGATTACGAAAACGACCCGCCACTCCAGGCCTTTCGCCTGATGCACGCTGGAGAGATTCACCATTTCATCGTCCTCGACCGCGTCCATTTCCGACTGGGATTCGAGACTAGTCATCAAGGCCAGTTGATCGAGAAATTCCTCCGCCTCCTGGTACTGGCGGGCATAGTTCATGAGCGTATTCAAATCCTCGCGCCGCGCTTCATAGTTCGGAAACTTCGACTTCATATAGTCGTCGTAAAGCGCCTCCACGACCGAGTGGATCATCTCCGAGGGCCGGGCCACCGCGCCGCCGGGGACCAGCTCATCCAGCGTGAAGCCGAGCTGCCGCCAGCCCGGCCGCGCCTTGGCCGGCGCCTTGAGCCCGGCGAAAGTCCCGGAGAATTTCACCTTCGGATCGCGCGTCTTCAGATAGCCGCTCCAGAGCGAATCCGCCGTCCGGTTTCCCACGCCGGGCAACAGCCGAACCATCCGTTTGAAAGCGATCTCGTCATCCTGATTGACCACGAATTTTAGAAACGCCGCCACATCCTTCACGTGCGCCTGCTCGAAGAAACGGAGCCCGCTCGTGATGGCAAAAGGAACGCCATGTCTAGTCAGCTCCATCTGCAATTCCATCGAATGATAGTGCGCGCGGTAAAGCACCGCGATCTCCCGCAGATCCACGCCCTCCTCCCGCAGCTCCAGAATCCGCTGCGCCACAAACGTGGCCTGCTGATTCGATTGCTCCAGCGGCACCAGCGCCGGTTTCACCGCGCCCGCCTCGCGCCACGGCTGCAGGGTTTTCTCGAACTGCCGCACATTCGCGCGGATGGCCGCGTTGGCGACACTCAACACCGAAGGCACGCTGCGATAATTCGTTTCTATTTTATAAACTTCCGCTCCGGGATACCGCTTCGGAAAATCCAGGATGTTCCGGAAATTCGCGCCGCGCCACGAATAGATCGACTGGGCGTCGTCGCCCACCACCATCACGTTTCTGTGCTCTCCCGCCAGTTGATCGATGAAGTCGGCCTGGATATGATTCGTGTCCTGGTATTCATCCACCAGCACGAACTGAAACTGCCGCCGATACTTCGCCGCCACCTCTGAATCGCTCTTGAGCAGCTCGACCGTCTTGACCAGCAGATCATCGAAATCGAGACAGTTGGCGCTGCGCTTCCGCTCCTCGTATTTCCTCCGCAGCCGCCCGAGCTGATCCTCCAGCTCGCAGAAATAGGGATACTTTTGCGCCAGCACCTGCCCCAGGGGACGGCCGGTATTGAGCGCGAAGCTAATGATGTCGCCCAGCACCGCGGCCTTCGGAAACCGTTTATCTTTCGGATCGATCCCGGCCGCCCCGATCACCGCGCCGAGAATGTCCTCCTGATCCTCGCGGTCCATGATCGAGAACCCGCTCCGATAGCCCACCGCTTCCGCGTGCCGCCGCAGCAACCGATTGCCCACGGAGTGAAAGGTGCCGCCCCAAAGCCCGGTCACATCCTGCGTGATGAGCTTGTTCACTCGATCCAGCATCTCGCGGGCAGCTTTGTTGGTGAAAGTAAGCAGCAGGATATTCCAGGGCGGGATGCCGTTTTCGAGCAGGTAGGCCACGCGATAAGTCAGGGTGCGCGTCTTGCCGCTGCCCGCACCCGCGATGACCAGCGCCGGCCCCGGCGGAGCGGTCACGGCAGCCCGTTGCTGCTCGTTCAACTCCGCGGCATAGTCGATGCCCGACGAAGCCGCCGCGGGTTTGGGCTGAATGACGTATTCGCGAGCCATGGAGCGCGGAGGATAGCGCAATCCGCCCAGACGGCGCAGCATTTCTCCGCCGGAAACCCCCAGGCGGACGTTTCGCTAGGCCGGTGCCGGAACCGCCTCGGCGGGAATGACGGGCCGCGGTTTGAGCCGAATCCCACTGAGCGGGCGCTCGATCAGCCAATACGAAATCGACGCGGCCAGCACGACCGCACCGACAAAAATCATGAGTCCCACGGTGGGCGGCAGAGCGTCCAGGTCGTCGATCTCACCCAAAACCTCCTTGTGCCAGAGATAGGCGCTGTAACTGATCCAGCCCAGGTAGCGGAGGACCGCGTTCTCGAAGACCCGTCTCAGCCAGCCGCGTCCGTGCACAACGCCCAACACGAAAAGCGGCCACAGCGCGGTGCAAACCTCGTCCATCAGCGTGAAACGCGGGATGTCCCGGCCGGAGTTGAACAGGACATTGAAAATACCCGGAATAAACAAGATCACCGCCAGCAGCGAGAGAAAGGCGGCCGTTTCGCCCACCCATGGAAGCCAGCTCGGGCGATAGCCGGTCCGCACCAGCCACGCGTGGAGCATTCCCGCCGCTGAGCCCGCGATGAAAAACCAGAGGCAGCGGGAGAGCAGGCTGTCATCGTCAATCGTCCACGCTCGTTCCAGTGGAAAAAACACGGCGAAAAGGATGATTCCGAAACCCGCCAAAGCCCCCACGCCCCATTTCCAACCTCTCAACCGCCAAAACCCGGCGGTGGCCAGAACCAGCAGCGGCAGCGCCAGGTAGTATTTTCCCTCAACCGGAATCGTCCAGAAATGCCCCTCCCCCTGCCGGAAGAGCAGATGGTTCCACCATTCACCGAGCGTGAAAGAATCCCGACTCCAGCAGTAGTAGGTGATCACCGCGAGATAGAGCGGCAGGATGCGAAGCACCCGGCGCAGCGCGTAGCTCGTCCAGATGCGAGCCTGGAACAGTTCCCGCGCCGGTCGCAGGAAAAAGGGGTAAGTGAGCAGGAAAGCGCTCAAAACAAAGAAGAGATAGACGCCGTATTTGCCGGCGCGATTAAAGTCGGCTCCTGGAAACAGTCGCAACCCTGAGTCGCTGGCATGATCGAGCAACACCAGCAAAACCGCCAGCCCGCGCACTCCGTCGAGGGCCGGAATCAACTTCAAGCCCGATCTGCCACTGACCACCTCCCCAGACCCAGGTGCAGAATTCATTTCACGAACAGGCCCGTCCGATCAAATGGTTTCACGAGAGAGCCAGCTCGGCGTCCCCTCCGAAAAGTTCCGGCTGATCGTCGCCGGAGAGCAGGTCCGCCTGTTCCAGCTTGCGCTCGCCGATGTAGAGCTCGCCGGAAAACACGCCGCCCTTCTCCACCGTGATCCCTTTGGCGTAAACCACGCCTTCCAGCCAGCCCGATTTGGTAATGGTGACCACCCCACTGGAGGTGATCCGGGCGAAGGTCTTGCCGCGAATCTCGGCCGCGCGCACCGTGATCGGTCGCACAAATTCCACATCGGATTTCTTTTCCACGATCAGCAGATCGGCGTCGATCGCGCCGTTGACCCGGCCCTTCATCTTAAAAAGCGCCTCGCCCGAGCAGACCAGATTTCCCCGCAGCCGCCCCTGAATCAGCGCATCCCGGCAACTCGCCTTCGAACTGCCGAGATCGCCCTTGGCCGTCACGTGGATCATGCCCTGCGTCTCGATATTCCGACTGAATGAAGTCGCAATCTTATGGTCGCGCAGGTCGATATACCGGGTGCACTTGGGACAAAAAGTGGACCTGGCCGACGAGGTGACCGTCTGCCTCGCTCCACATTTGAAGCACTTCACCTGGACGTCGTGCTCCTGGTTCACCCCCCGCGTGAGGCGGGTGAACCACGAGGGTCCCTGGTCGGTCTTGTCGGATTTCTCCGGCTTCGACAGATCGATCTGAGCGGTGCAATGACGACAGATCGTCGTCTGCGCGTAGATGGACTCCAATTGCTTGGAATTGCACTGCGGACACTCGATCTCGACTTTGCCCGCCACAGGATGACGGGGTGGGACTGCCACGATAAATTTACGACAACCGGCTCGCGCCCGTCATCAGGCCGAAGCCGATCCTACCGGCCGCCGCCACTAGCGGCTTTCTGAGGCTCGTTCCGGACGACTTCCGGCTGGCGCATGGGCACCTTGTTCGGCGTGACTTCGGACTTTCCGACAAACGTCGCCCCGTCTTCGATCATCAGGCGGGCGGCCTTCAGATCGCCGATCAACTGCGCGCGGGTTTTCAGTTCGCAACGCTCCTCGACGGTGATGTTGCCATGCACCTTGCCCAGCACCGTCACGGACTTCGTCTTGATCTCGCCGCGGATTTCCGCGTTTTCGCCCACGGTGAGCACGCCGCCGGAGATGATTTCACCTTCGATTTTGCCGTCGATGATCAGCTCGTTCTGGAACTTGATGGAGCCTTTGATCTCGACGTCGCTGGCGAGGATATTTTTGGTGGGATTAATGTCGGGCATGGGTTTGTCTGAATTGGTTTTTGGTTGGAAGGAGGCTGCGCCCTGGGGGCGGACAGTTTCGGGCCGCGGACCCGCCGGAGGGCTGGCCTGGGCTTCTGGATTGCGGTTAAACACGCCCAACTATGGGTAAGGATCTCCCGCGATGTCAACGGCTTCCCCACCCTTCGCGAGGAAATTTGCACCATCAACCGGGCTCGCCGGGGGCGGGCGGAGATGCTCTTCCAGCGTGAAGTGGCGGCATGGAAGGGGCACCGCGACGGATCGGGAGTGGGAAATTCGGGCGGCATGACGGAAAATTGTCGCCCGCGCCGCCATGGAGTAATTCCGAATCGCGGCGGCCCCGAAGCGAAGGGGGGCGCTTTTTTCATCGCGCGCGCGCGGCAGCGGCCCTATCTTCCTTGCCTCTTTATGGACGACGAATTGCAGAAAGCCGTTGACGCCGGCAAAATAACCCCCGCCCACGCCGCCAAACTCGAGCAACTTTCGCCCGGCACTTTTTGCCTCCACAAGAGCTGGGGCTTCGGCCAGATCGAATCGATCAACCATATGCTGAATCAGGTCGTGATTCATTTCCTGGCCAAGCGCGACCATACCATGCAGCTCCAGTACGCCGCCGAGTCGCTCGATCCGGTCGCCCCCCATCACATCCTCGCCCGCAAGGCCACCGAGCTGGACGTCGTGAAAAGAGAAGCCGCCGAGAATCCGACCGTCCTCGTCCGCTGCATCCTCGCCAGCTACGGCGGCGGCGCCCTCCCCGCGCAGATCGCCGACGCGCTCACGCCCGACGTTTTCAACACCGCCGCCGCCCGCAAATGGTGGGATGCCACCAAGAAGCTCCTCAAAAAAGACGGCCATTTCGCCATCCCCGCCAAACGCACCGAGCCCGTCACCCTGCGCGAAGAAGCTCTCTCGCGCACCGACGAGCTGATCGATTCCGTGCAAAACGCCCGCCAGCTCAAGCCCCTCATCGCCGCCCTCGACGCGGTGGCCAAGGAAGCCGGTGATTTTTCCGAGCAGCCCGAGCGCCTCCGGCCCGTCATCCTGCGCGCCAGCGACGAGGCCCGCAAAAATCAGAAACTCAAGACCGTGGAAGCCCTGGAAATCCTCGCCGCCCGCGACGAGATCGCCAAGAGCGCCGGTCTCGAAGCTCCCGAGCCCACCATGGCGCAGATGGTGCGGGACGAGGAAAAACGCCTCCGCGACATCTTCGCCGAGCTCGCGGTCTCAAAACAGAAACGCGTCTTCGCCGCCTTCCCCGAGGCGTTTGGCGACGACTGGGTGCGCAAGGCCTGCCAGCAGATGATGCAGGCCGGCAACGTCCGCGTGGTGGCGGAAGTGGCCCGCCTCCTCCAGGATGCCGGCAAGTCCGATGAACTGCGCCACGAACTCGACCGCTCCATTCGTGATCATTCCATCACCAGCGAAGTGCTTTGGTGGCTCTGCAAAGAGCGCAAAGGCGAGTTCCGCGATCTGATCGGACCCGCCGTTTTCTCCACCATCCTCATCTCGCTCGAGCGCGATCAGATGGCCGAATCGAAGAAAATGAAGCTGCACGATCTACTCATGGACGATCGGGAACTCGTCCCCGATCTCCTGCGCCACGCCACCCCCGCCGTCGCCCGCGATTCCATGCGGCGCTTCATGATGACCCCCGTTTTCGAAGAGCTAAACAAACGTTCCCTCCTCGCCCGCATCGTCAAGACCCATCCCGAGCTCACCTCGATGCTCGAGGGCAACAGCGAGCCCGCCCAGCGCGAAGACGCGCTCATTGTTTCCTGGGACAGTCTCGAAGGGCGCAAACAGGCCTACGAAGAGCTGATCCGAAAAAAGATCCCCGAAAACGTGAAGGAGATCAGCCTCGCCCGCGAATACGGCGATCTGCGCGAGAATTTCGAGTTCAAAGCCGCCAAGGAGATGCAGCGCGTCCTCAGCCGCCAGAAAGTGGAGATGGAGATGGATCTCGCCCGCTCCCGCGGCACCAACTTCGAAAATCCCGACACCTCCCAAGTCTCCATTGGCACCGTCGTCACCGTCCGCGACCACACCGGCAGCGACACCACCTACACCATTCTCGGCGCTTGGGACGGCAAACCGGAAGAGAACATCCTCTCCTACAAGACCCAGATCGGCCAGGCTCTGCTCGGCCAGCCCGTCGGCACCTCGGTCACCGTCCCCACCGAGACGGGCGAGCAGGAAGTATCGATCGTCAGCATCGAGGCCTGGCGCAAAGAAGCCGTCGCCGTCTGATTTTCCAGGGCGGGACAGGTCATGGAAGGAGGACGGCATCTCGGGGAAAGGCCTGACTTTCGTGAAGCGCGGCCCACCATCGCGGGAGCGAGACTGCCGATCTTCCCCGTATAGCCATAGGGCAGAGCCTCTCCAACCGGCGCCGCGAATTTCCCCCGGGAAAGCCACCGTCTCGGCTAGACCACATCCAACACGCTAATTCACCGGGCCAAACTCTCCCGGCGCATATTTGTCTTGGAAATCAGCTTGCGACATGGAGAGAGGGACTTTCTCGACATGCCAGTCCAGGAAAAGGACGTGACTGAAATCTCCGTGAAGTTTGGCCCCGGCCGGGCCGGGAAAGCGGTGATATTGATCGCCGGTGCTTCCGATGGCGTTTGAACTCTGATGCCACTCCACCAGCACGCCCGCGGTGGACAATTTATCGACGATGACGGGAGGCACCCCCACATTGAAAGTCCGGTCCCTCCACCCCTGAAACGACTGACCGTCGTTCCAGTTCGTCGTCCACGGAGCGAGGGAGTAACTTCGCGGGTAGGAGTCAGAATCTGTCCGCACCGCCTCGTCGGAGGGACAGGCAAAAATTTTGACGACACTTTCGAGTTCAGGATGGTCCGATCGCGTCACCGGAAGCGTCAAATCTTTCCCGGCTCCCAAATAGGGAAGCAGGGAAACATCAAACACCGGATCCTGGACAGGCCCGGCAGTCGGGTTGCTGGGGAAACGCCCATTGTCGTTGATGAACGCCTGTATCGCCACGCCGACTTGGCGAAGGTTGCTGATACACTTGCCGGCATTGGAGTTTTCCTTCACCCGGCCAAGCCCCACCATCAAGAGGCCGGCCAGAATCGCGATGATGGCAATGACGACCAGTAGTTCAATAAGAGTGAAGGCACGCTGACTCTGCGATTTTGAGGGAGCAATCATGGCGGGAGAAACCAATTCGAAGCGTATCCAAATACCCATTCCCTGTCAAAAAGCATCGGTGGTTAACCACCTGTCTTTCATGGTTTTTTATCAGTCCGACCACGCCTCAGGGGCCGGCCAAAAAGAGGGCGCGCTCATTCTTCGTATCTGCGACTCCCGCCGAGACGCCGGTCGTCTCCTCTAAATCCCCTCCGCTCCGTCGAGCGAAGCTCACCTCAACGCGCCAGCCAGCCGCTCACGAAAAGCCAGAGCGCAGCCGCGACGGTCGCCAGCATGAGCACGTAGCGTTTTCTCCAGCACAGCTCGATCAGCAGTCCGGCCAGGATGATTGCCAGCGGAATCAGGTAAGGCGAACCCGCGAGCGCGGTGAACATTC
Organism: Chthoniobacterales bacterium; assembly: GCA_041743065.1. GTDB lineage: Bacteria > Verrucomicrobiota > Verrucomicrobiia > Chthoniobacterales > Chthoniobacteraceae > JBBSOD01. Next base: position 4,480 of record JBGTNO010000359.1, on the reverse strand, counting down.
CCACGCGGGCGATCCGGGAATGTCCGACAATCTCGGCGGCCAGCAAAGCCGCCCCCAGAATGGCTAGAAAGCAGGCCAGCCCATACCCCACCCCGCGTCGCCGCTGGAAGGTCAGCATATTCACCGCCGCCGCGAAGGCCAGGGCGAGACCAGCCCACCAACCCAGATCCGCCTTGGTAATCCAGATCTCGAACTCATATTGACTGGGATGGGGATATTCCGCGGGATTCAACCGCGGCAGGGTATCGGCCAACGCATCGCGAGCCGCCGCGAAGGCCCGGGGATCCGCATCGCGGAACGCCTCCTTCATGCGCTCGACCAGTTCCGGCACCGACTGCCCAAGCGGCCCCGGATAAAGTTTGGGCGCGGCCTCCATCCTCGCCCACTCTCCCGCCCCCGCCGGAGGGACCATCAGCATCGCACCGCCATCCCGGATGTCGCGGAATCTTTCCAGCCGCCGGGCCAAGGCGAGCACTTTTTTTTGCAGCGGCCCCAGTTCCGCTCCGCCGGGTTCGGACTCGGTCGCCCGGGCGTCCGCAATCAGCTCCGCGAGTCGCGTCTGCCGCATCAGGGCGGAAAAAGCCGCGCGCGAGCTTCCGGACGGAAGAGACAGCGCCCGCCGCAAATCAAGATCGCTCACCAGGATGAGCGACTGATCCTCCCAACTTTCCGAATTCAACCACAGCGAGGTGATCACCGTCAGCGCCGGCAGTTTCCCGTAAATGGTGTCGCCATACGTTTCCGAGCCGCTGATCAGCACGAGCGAATCGCGACAAAAAAGAAAGTAGGACCCGACCCTCCCGTCCCGGAAAATCGGCAGCGTGTCCAACGGCTCCAGTTCCATCCGAGCCGGCAGGATGCTCTGCGGCGGCTTCACCGGCTGCCGCATCGGCGTCGGCGAAGGAGAAGCGGCCGGCGACGGGACGGCGACCGGGTCAGCCGCCCTCGCCCCCAAGGCTCCGCCGAGCAGAATGGCCGCGATTCCCCAGCGGCAAAACCGGCCGCCGATCAGCCGAATCAGCCGTCCTATTGAGTCGCGGGCGGATACCATTGATAGAGCATCAGGTAAACGAGAACGCCCGTCACGGAAACATACATCCACACCGGAAACGTCACCCGCGCGAGGCGGCGGTGTTTATCAAACCGCCGCCGCAGCGCCGGGAGCAGCGTCATTATCACCAGCACCGGCGTGACCGCCGCCAGCACCACATGCGTCAGGAGGATGAATTTATAGATCACCTCCGGCACGCCGCCCGCCGTGAACCGCGTCACCAGGCCCGCCTTCAGCCAGTGATAGATCACATAGCTGGTCAGAAAAACGGTCGAGACCAGCACGGCCCCGACCATGCAGGCCGCGTGCGCCCGGATCCTCTCGCGCGAAATAAAATACCGCCCGAAGCCCAGCAGAATTCCCGCCGTCGCGTTGAGCGACGCGTTCACCGCCGGCAGGGTTTCCTGATAGGGTGTCAGCAGTTCCCGCAGGCTCATCTATTCAAAAGTCTCCCCGATATCCTGGGCCAGTTGACGCATTTCCTCGATCCTAGCCGAGTCGTAGTAGCCGCGAATATTCCCGGCGCGGTCGATCAGGATCAGCCGGTCCACCGCGGGCAGCGGTCCGTCCGCCCCCTCCCCGCCCGCCGCGCGCGGCAGACGAAATCCCTCGCTCATCACCCGCGCGATCTCCGCGCGGTCCCCGGTCAAGAACACCCACTGCCCGCTCTTGCGGTGTTTCTTCGCAAACGCCTCCAGTCTCTCCGGTGTCTCGCGTTCCGGGAAGAGCGAGAACGTCACCAGCTTGGCCCGCGGGGCGTTCGCGATCACGTCCTGCATTTCCTCCATCCGGCGGTTGACCAGCCGCGACACCTTGTCGTCGTCCGCCGCCGAGAAACTCGCGATCCAAGCGTAACCCTCCAGATCGGCCGAGCCAAACGGCGCGTTCGTGCTGTCCGTCAGCGAAAATGCGGTCACCTTGCTATAGACGGCCAGCGCATGCGCGGTCACCTGCCGCGACTGGTCTGCCTTGTAATAGACGCTCGCCACCGCCGCCAGCACCAGCACCACATGCGCCCACATCACGAACGGAATCCACCGGTTCGCGCGCCGCGGCGCGATGGCCGGGGCGGGCGGGTCAATCTCGGGCGCGGTCACCATCAGTCTAGAAACGAACAAACACCATCAGCCCCAGAATCACCGGCAAATAGATGATCGACGAGAAAAACAACCGCCGCGCCGAAGCCCGCGACCGGTCCGTCACAAAACGAACCGCATAGTAAAGCAGCAGCCCGTTGATCAGCAGCGCGATGGCCACATAGACCGGCCCCACCCAGCCCAGCGCGAACGGCGCCAGCGTCACCCCGGCCAGAGCCACCGCGCAGATCAGCGACTTCCACGCCGTGCCCGACCCGTCCGTGTCCCGGGGATTCAGCATGTGGAAACCGGCCTGCGCATACTCGTCGCGATACATCCAGGCTATCGCCAAAAAATGCGGCATCTGCCACAGGAACAGCACGCCGAATAAAATCCAGGCTCCCGCCGCCGTGGCCGATTCCCCCGCCGCCGTCCACCCGATCACCGGCGGAATTGCCCCCGAGACCGCTCCCACCGTCACACAAAACGAGCGCCGGCGCTTCATCGGCGTGTAAACCGCCAGGTAGATCCCCAGAGTCGTCGCCGCCAGAGCCGTCGCCGTCCAGTTCGTCGTCACCGCCAGATAGGCCAGCCCCGCCGCACCCAGCAGACAGCCGAGCGCGATGGCCACATCCGGTTTCCAGCGGCCGGCTGGCAGCGGCCGGGCGCGCGTCCGCTCCATCAGGCGGTCCACCTGGATCTCGATCGCCTGATTCAGGATCGCCGCCGAAGCCGCCACCAGCACCGTCCCCAGCAGAGTGTGGAAGAGCAGCCGCCCGTTCAGCGTCTCCGGCGAGGCCAGGCAGAAACCGACAAACGTCGTGATCAGGACCAGCAGCGTCAGCCGCGCCTTCGTGATCACCATCAGGTCGCCCATGATGCTCACGCCCTCCGTCTCCAGCATGGGAGCATCGACCGCCGGCGAGGCTTCCCCTTTCATCGCGCTCCTTCCGCCAGCCCGAGCCGGGTCCGGAGTGCGATCGCCGTGGCCAGAATCAGAGCGCCGTTCACGACGTGGAAAGTCGTCGGAACGGGTGCTTTTGCAAGCCAGATGACACTCGCTCCCAAGGCAATCTGCATCGCGATCAGCCCCGCCAGCAGATAAACCGGCCGCCGGAAACACCCCTCACCCCGCGCCGGACGCAACGCCATCACCAGCAGCGCCAGCAGCGTCACCACCACGATCAGCGCCCCCACCCGGTGACTGAAATGAATCACCACCGGAAACGTCTTGAGCGGCGGAACGATCCCGCCAAACGCCGTCGGAAAGTCAGGAATCGCCAGGCCCGCCTTAAAGTGGCGCATCACCGCCCCGATCGCCAGTTGGCCATAGACGACCGCGATCATGACCGTCGAGACGCGCTTCAACCCCGCCAGCCCGCCGCGGCCCGCCACGCTCTTACGTTCCGGCCGACGCGGGTTCAGCGCCACCGCCAGCACGACCAGCCCACCGAGGAAAGCCTGCGCCAGACACCCGTGAAACACCGCCAGCCAGAGCGATCGTTCCGTCACCCGCAGTCCGCCCAGCACCCCCTGCACGATCACACCCGCCAGGGCGGCGCACCCCAGCCAGCGCACCCACCGGCGGCTTTCCGCGCGCCAGGTCCAGACCGTGAGGCCGATGATCAGCAGCCCCAGAGCCGAAGCGATCAGCCGGTGCCCGTGTTCCAGGCGCACATTTTCGATCTGCCACCAACCCGCCGGATTGATGCTGCCGTAGGAGAGCGGCCAGTCCGGCACCGCCATCCCCGCCTGTTTGCTCGTGACCATTCCGCCCACAAAGATGAGCGCGAAGGTAAAGAGCACGCAAAGCCAGGCATAGCGGCAGAGCCAGGGAGAGACGGCAGCGCGGGCGATCATCGGGAAGTTCCCCCCTCGCAAAATACGTGGCACATGCTTCCAGCTTGTGACCAAAGCCCAAGCCAACGGCTCAAAATCGATCCCGAGGGAGCGCGGCAAGCTGGGGAGCGAGCCGCGCGCCCCGCAGATGGACGTGGACGAAGCGGGAGCTTTGGGAACGAGGTAACTGAAAATGAGGCCACCCCCCGAACCCACCTCTGGAGCGCTGCGCTTCCATCTCCTCTCCAGAGGAGAGACCCATTAGGAACGCCGCGACGGCAGAATGACTCCCTGCTCACTGACCGGTGCCCGATGCCCAAACCCGTCCGGGTCCCGCACCCACCGAAAATCCGGAAAATTCTGTTAATCCTGTTAATTCTGTCTGAATAGTTACGCCTAGGCTTCCGCCGCCGGCGAAGGTTCGGCGGGCGTCGGCGAAGGAGAAGCGGCTGGCTGCGCCGCAGGAGCGGGAGCCGCCTCCGCCTCCGTTTTTCCGGAAGTGGCCGCCGCGTCC
>JBGTNO010000358.1:0-5488 GCA_041743065.1 Chthoniobacterales bacterium | reverse complement strand
TCTATAACCGCTTCGCGCGCACGCTGGTGCCGTCGCCGGCCCTGGGGGCGCTCATCACGGAATGGGGCGTGCGCAATGTCGAGAACATCGACCTCGGCGTGGATGTGGAAATTTTCCAGCCGGTGCCGGAGGACGGCGCGGCGACGCGGCGGGCGCTGGGCATCGCGCCGGAGCGGATCGTGCTGCTCTACGTGGGGCGGCTGGCGGCGGAAAAAAACACGCGCACGCTGTTTCAGGCGTTCGAGCGGCTGCGGCAGTCGCATCCGGGCCGGTATCAGCTCCTCATCACCGGCGACGGCACGCAGCGCGGTCTGCTGCAGGCGCTCCAGAAAAAGGCTGACGACGTAATCTGGCAGCCGTATTGCCCGGACACGCGCGAGCTGGCCCGGCTCTACCGCTCGGCGGACCTGTTCGTGCATCCCGGCGTGCAGGAAACATTCGGCCTGGTCACGCTGGAGGCGCAGGCCTGCGGGACGCCCGTTATCGGTATCCACGGCAGCTACATGGACCGGATTATCTTCACCGATCAGGCGGGCTGGGCGCGGGAAAATTCCCCGGAAGCGCTGGCGCAGGCGATCGTGGACGCAGGCCGGCCGGATCGAGCGGCGGCCGGGGCGCTGGCGGAAAAAGTCGCGCGGCAATACTCGTGGGAACACGTCTTCGACCGGCTCTTCGCAATCTACCGCGAGGTCATCGCAGGCCCGTAGCACCTGCTTCCAGCATGTGAACCTGACCGCAGCCGGAGGCTGGCGCTACGGGCGTCCCGAAGCCTGGGCGCGCTCGGCGTGGTGACCGGGGAAAGCCGCTTGTTTTCACTCCCGGCATCACAGAAGCTCGACCGCTCATGAAACAGGGCGTTCAACACCTCCATTTTCTCGGCATTTGCGGCACCGCCATGGGTTCGGTGGCGGCGGCGCTGCGGGACCGCGGCTACACGATTTCGGGATCGGACGAAAATGTTTATCCGCCCATGTCCACCTTTCTGCGGGAAAAGGGCGTCACCGTCACGGAGGGCTACCGGCCGGAAAACATCCCCGCCTCCGCGGAGGTGATCGTGATCGGCAACGCGATCCGGCGCGGCAATCCCGAGGTGGAAGCTGTTCTGAATCGCCGGCTCTTTTACCTTTCGCTGCCTGAAACGCTGAAGGATTTTTTCCTGCGGAATACTCACAATCTGGTGGTGACCGGCACGCACGGCAAGACGACCACGACCTCGCTCCTGACCTGGATCATGGAGCAGGCCGGCGAGGAGCCGAGCTATATGATCGGCGGCCTGGCCCACAATCTCAAACAGGGCGCCTGCTTTCGGGACTCGAAGTATTTTGTGATCGAAGGCGACGAATACGACACCGCCTTTTTCGATAAGCGCTCGAAATTCGTCCACTACCTGCCGGAATTGGTGATCGTGAATAACGTGGAGTTCGATCACGCCGATATTTTCGAGAACCTCGGCCAGATCAAACTGAGCTTCCGGCGGATGCTGAATATCGTGCCGTCGAACGGCATGGTGCTCCTGAATGCGGATGACCCGGTCTGCGTGGAGCTGGGGCGCGACTGCCCGGCGCCGATCGTGGAGGTTGGTTTTTCGGAGAATGCCGGGCACTGCATCCGCAGCGTGAAATATGGACCCCAGGGCGCTTCCTTCGAACTGTTTGACACGGTTTTCGAGACTTCGCTGGTGGGGGAATACAATGTGCGCAACGCGGCGATGGCGGTCTCGGCCGCGCGTTTTTACGGGATTGACCTCGAGAAGATCCAGGCGGGGCTGACGTCCTTCGCGGGGATCAAACGGCGCCAGGAAGTGCGCGGCGAAGTGCGGGGGATGCGCGTCATCGACGATTTCGGGCATCATCCCACCGCGATCCGGAACGCCCTGCAGGGCCTGCGGCAGCAATATCCGGAGGGGCGGCTGTGGGCCGTCTTCGAACCGCGGTCCAATACGACCCGGCGCGCCGTTTTTCAGGATGCGCTGGCCTCGGCTTTCGAGAGGGCGGATGGCGTGATCCTGGCCGAGGTGGCGAAGCTCGAGCAGATGCCCGCGAACGACCGGCTCGACCCCGCGAAGGTGATCGCCACGATTGCCGCGACGGGCAAACCGGCCTTTTACGAGCCGCACGTCGATTCCATCATCGAGCGCCTGCGGGGGCTGGCGGCGGAGAAGGACACCATCGTGATTTTCAGTAACGGCGGATTCGGCGACATTCACGAGCGGCTGTTGCGGGAGCTGTGAGGCGATGAAACCCGCCTACGCGACAGCCGGTCAGAGGGCGCACGATTACGCCTTTCTGGTCGAGCGCTGGCGGGCGGTGGCTAAAGCGTGCGGCTTGGTCATGAAACCGTGGGTCACTGTTTCCGGGCACCGCGTTTACGTCGTCCGGAGCAAGGGGCGCCAGACGGGGGGGCTGTATATTTCGGCGGGAATTCATGGCGACGAGCCGGCTGGCCCGGAGGCGCTGATCACCTGGGCGGAACGAAACCGGGCTCGTCTGCGCAGGTTGCCCTGCCTTATTTTCCCCTGCCTGAATCCTTGGGGACTGCTCAATAATTCGCGGCGAACGGAGGAGGGGCGCGACTTGAATCGCGCTTTCCGGGATGATTCCGTCGAACTGGTGGCCCGCTGGAAATCGCTCCTGAGCCGGCGGCTTTTCGACGTCGCGCTCTGTCTGCATGAGGATTACGACGCGCTGGGCAGCTACATTTACGAGCCGGTGGTGGCGGAGCCGCACTGGGGCGAGGATCTGGTGGCGCTCTCCCCGCCGGATCTGCCGATCGACCGCCGCCGGGATATCGAAGGGCGCGCGGCGCGCGGCGGAGTGGTGAGGGTGAGCATCGACCCCGGCCAATTTCCCGAGCTGCCCGAGGCGGCGCACCTCCACCGCCAGTATGCGCGGAGGAATTTCACCTTCGAGACACCGTCGGAGTTCGACCTCGGGAAAAGGGTGGCAGTCCAAATCCGGGTGATCGAGGAATGTGTGCGGCGTCTCGGAAAAGAGGCCCTGCCCAAACACCGCGAAAACATTTCGTGGAGACAGCGCTGAGACTGATGTAATGATCCAGCGCACCCATGGAACTCGGCCCGGTCATCGACAATATCCTCGCGTCCTATCGCCAGGTTGGCGGCATCAATAACATCGACGGCGCCAACCTGCCCTCGAAGCGGCAGGTCGCCTCGATCTGTGAGGATCTGCTGCAACTGCTTTTCCCCGGGTTTCACGATCAGGAACCGATCCACTCCAGCCAGCTCCGGCGGGTGACGGGTTTCCGGGTGAAAAACATCGCGGAGCGGCTGAAGGAGGAGATTTGCAAGAGTCTGCGGCTGGGCCAGCCGGATTGCCCGGAGGTGCGGGCCGAGCGCTGCACCACTTCCTTTTTCGAGGAAATTCCGCGCGTGCGCGAGCTGCTGCAGACGGATGTGGAGGCGGCTTTCGAGGGGGACCCGGCCTCGCGCAGTGTCGATGAAATCATTGTGGCGTATCCCTGCCTCGAAGCGGTGGCGATCCAGCGGCTGGCGCATCTGCTTTACCGTGAGGACCTTCCGCTGGTGCCGCGCATGATGACGGAATGGGCGCACGGCCGCACGGGAATCGATATTCATCCGGGCGCCGAGATGGGGGCGCACTTTTTCATCGATCACGGCACGGGCGTGGTCATTGGCGAAACCTGCCGAATCGGCTGCCACGTGAAGCTTTATCAGGGCGTCTCGCTGATCGCGCGTTCGCTCTCGGGGGGGCGGCGGCTGATCGGGACAAAACGGCACCCGACGATCGAGGACAACGTGACCATTTACGCGGGCACCACGATCATGGGCGGCGATACGGTGGTCGGCGCGGGCAGCACGATCGGCGCGAGTGTTTTCCTGACCGAGAGCGTGCCGGAGCGTTCGCTCGTTTACTACGAGGAGAAGCAGCTCAAGGTAGTGCCCAAAGTATCGAAAGAGGAGCGCGGCCACCCGCGCGAAGCGGTGGCGTAACGCTTTTACCGGCCTGCGCGTGATGAAGCAGCTCGAGATGATCTTTCCTCCCATGGGCCGTCCGGAGTTGATGACCACCATCGGAGAGCTGCAGATGCTGGGCGAGAATTTGCTCAAGGGAGTGGGCGAACCCCGCTTGGCGAAGCGCCTGGCGGTGCTCTGGAATGGGCGCTTGCGGAGCACGGCGGGGCTGGCCTATCCCGCGCGCGCGGTCATTTGGCTGAATCCAAAACTGGAGACTTTTGGACGCGAAGAGATCGAGCGGACTCTCCGGCATGAGCTGGCCCATGTGCTGGCCCATCATCGGTGGAGCCGGCGGCGGATCGCGCCCCATGGCCCGGAATGGCGTCAGGCCTGCGCGGATCTGGGCCTGGCAGGAGAATCACGATGCCACACCCTCCCATTGCCGCGCCGGGTGATGGCGGCACGTTTTTCCTACCAATGCCCGGCCTGTCTGGCGGAGATCAAGCGGGTGCGACCGATCAAGCGTCGGGTGGCCTGTTACCCTTGCTGCCGCCGCTACTCCGGCGGGCGTTTTGACGAGCGCTTCCGCCTCCAAAAAGTGAAAGTGGTGGCCTAAGCCTACTCTTCCTTCTTCACCGGGCCGTCCATCTTCGATGGCTCCCACATCCAGGAACTTTCCGGTTTGGTGGGAGCGGGCGACGGAAGAGCGGCTTCCTGCGGCGGGGTGCGCCGCGGCGCCACGGGTTCGACGGCGATTTCCGGTTCGATGGCGATGTCGGGTTCGACGACGGGTGATTTTTCCAGGGGTTCGGTCTTGTCCTGGAAACGCTCCTTAATCGGGGTTTCCCAGGCAAAGACGATCAAACCGATCACCACAATGACTTCCATGAACAATCTCATGACGATCCGTTTGCTAGCATTCGAGCGCGGGAGTGGCAAGCCATTCTCCGACGGAATTTCCCCAGTTTTGAGCGATTCTTCCCGATCGAGCCGGGGCGATAGCCGGCGAGCCGGTCGAGAGCGGGCGTGCGGAGGAAGGGGTGTCCCAGCGCGCCGGTCAGATAAAAGGCCGCCGGTCGAGCACGAGCTTGAGGGGACGCTCGGTGCGGAGGGTGCCGGGGAGCGCCTGCTGGAGTTCCGCCAGCCCGCAGAGCAGACCGAAGAGCGCGTGGAGATCGTTGAGGTGCTCGTGCGTCGCCGGATCGACGGCCAGAATTCGCTCCGTCCACGTGCCGGCGAAACTTTCCAGAGCCTGCCGGCAGTCGGCAGGGCGATGCCCGCTGCGCCGCCCCGCACGCGTGAGGCAATACACCCAGTCGATCTCCGCAAACCCGCCCACCGTCCCCAGCGGCCAGACGCCATCGGCCTGGATTTGCAGGCAGGTGTCGATCATGGCCTCCGGATAGGGCAGAGGACGCCGCGCCGCCTCGTAATTAAAGAGATAATGGAAGCTCCCCGCGAGATGCGGGAAGAGCGTCTGCGGCACGCGATGATCCACCGGCGCCACCGCGCCCCGCCGCCAGAAGCCCGTCGCCGGATCGGCCTCCGCGTCCA
>JBGTNO010000357.1:0-16860 GCA_041743065.1 Chthoniobacterales bacterium | reverse complement strand
ATGGCCGCCGCCTCCGGGCACCCGCTCCGCAGCAGGCAGCGCTGGCCGGCGGCGAAGAGCAGATCGCCCATCACCAGCGCCAGGTTCTGGCTGGTCCGTTCCCGCTCCGCCACCCGCCCCATCCGGCCCTCGATCAGGCGGTGCAGCGTCGGCTCGCCCCGCCGCCGCTCCGAGCGGTCGATGATGTCATCATGCACCAGCACAAAGGCGTGCATCATTTCCAACGAGGCCGCCGCCGCGAGCAGTGCCGGATTATCCGCCGAATCCTCCGGCACGAAAAGAGCCCGCGCCTTCAGGAAAAGCAGCGGCCGGAGCCGCTTGCCCGGCCGGAGCACGAACTCCGCCGTATCTTGAAACAGAGAACTGAAGACGGCATTGCGGGTGTGCCGCCGCATCTCGGCGGAGAAAAATTCCCGCAGCACCGCATCGACGCGCTGGCCGAGAAAGGCGGCTTCCGATGGCGGATGGAAAGATCTCATGAGGTCGGACTGCGGGGGAGGATACGCGAGCGCGGCCGGGGCGGATGCGGGAACGGGTTGCAGCGACCCGCCCGGCGGTTTATTGGTCGGACGCCCCGATGTCCGCCGCCAAGCTCAACCTCTCTTCCCCGCTGCTCCGGCAGTTTGCCCGGCGGCTTGAGCCGATGGCGGATGGCGCGCTCGAGCGGATGGCGGCGGAATCCTCCGCGGTGACCCGCCGGCACTTCGGCCGGGCGATGCGGCTTTTCGCGCCGCTTTATCTTTCGAATGAGTGCATCAATACCTGCGCCTATTGCGGTTTCTCGCGCGATAACGCCATCCTGCGCGTGACGCTGGAAGTCGAGCAGGTGAAAAATGAGGCCCGGCATCTGGTCGCGGCCGGTTTTCGGAATGTGCTGCTGGTCGCCGGGGAGCATCCCAAGTTCGTTTCGAACGGTTACCTCGAAGAAACCGTGCGGGCGCTCGCCCCGCTGGTGCCCAGCCTCTCGCTGGAAGTGGCCCCATTGGAAACGGAGGATTACCGGCCGCTCGTCCGCGCCGGGGCGGAGGGGCTGGTCGTTTACCAGGAGACCTATCATCGCGAAACTTACGCGGAGATGCACCTGGCCGGTCCGAAAAAAGATTTCGATTGGCGCCTCGCCTGCCCGGAACGGGCCTGCGCCGCCGGTTTCCGCCGCATCGGGATCGGCGCGCTTTTCGGGCTCTGGGACTGGCGCGAGGAGGCGCTGGCGCTGGCGGCGCATCTGGAATACCTCCTGCGCACCTGCTGGAAGGCGCAGTTTACGGTGAGCCTGCCGCGGCTGCGTCCCGCCGCCGGTGAGTTCGAGCCGCCGCATCCCCTGCCCGACCGGGCCATGATCCAGCTCATCTGCGCCCTGCGGCTCACGTTTCCCGAGGTCGGCCTGGTGCTGAGCACGCGGGAAACGGCGGAGTTGCGCGACGTGCTGGTGCCGCTGGGCATTACCCTGATGAGCGCCGGCAGCCACACCGAGCCCGGCGGCTACACCGGGCAGGGGCGCGAGGCGCTGCATTACACGACCCGGGGTCGTCAGGTCGCTCTCGAGCGACCGGCTGAGCAAGCGACCGGGCAATTCGAGATCCGGGACGAGCGCAGCCCGCGGGAGATTGCGGAATTGCTGCGCGGGCAGGGTTTCGACCCAGTGTGGAAAGACTGGGACGCTGGTATTCTGACGCCCTGAGATGAGCCAGCTCACCATCAATGGCCAGCCCCGCGAGATCTCCGCCGCGACCATTCCCGAGCTGCTGGGCGAACTCGAACTCCCCGCTCCGGCCATGTTGGTGGAGTTGAATGGCGCCGCGCTCCATCGTCGGGAATGGCCTGATTTTTCGCTGAAGAACGGCGACCGTCTCGAGCTGATTCGCGTTGTCGCCGGCGGGTAGGCCAACGATCGGGGTGACGCGCCCAAGCGCTCAGGCGGACGGATCTTTTTTCCCGGAGCCTAACTAGTTCCACTGACGACCAGGCTGACCCTCAAAGCCAGTTCCAACGTGCCTTACTTGCTCTTGGGGTTTCTCACCTGGTCGCCCCAACTCCCCAAGCCAAGGGCAAGATCGAGCGCCGCTTCGGAACTTTTCAAAAACGCCTCGTAACTCTCCTGGCCCACGCCAACGTCACGACCTGGAACCAAGCCGACGACATCCTCCAATTCGAAATCCGCCGCCAGAACGCCAAAGTCAACCGCTCCACCGGAAAAGTCCCTGCCCAAGTCGTCTCCGACGCTCTGCTTACGGCCAACTCCTCCCTGCGCCCTTGCCCGCCTTCCTCACTCTTGGATCTCCACCTTTCCTTACGCACCTCTCGACGCGTCAATCACGACCACACCATCGACTTCCAGGGCCTCAATTTCGAAATCTCTGCCACCAAACGCAAAGTTCGTCACCATCGTGCATCATCCTCACTCCAAATTCTGGGTGCTCGAGCAACCTCCAAAAGACATTTGGCCCTCTATTCTCGGGGCTTTTTCCCTCTAATTTTCTGTCCCCTTTTGCTCCGGCGAGAAATCCCCCTTTTGCTCCGTCGCCGACAGCGGCGTCAAAACTTGTTGCCTCAGAAACCACGAGCCCGTAAGTTCCCGGTTCTTTTTCCGCGCGGTTAGCTCAGCGGTAGAGCGCCTGCTTCACACGCAGGATGTCGCAGGTTCGAACCCTGCACCGCGCACCATTTCTCCCCGAAGAAGACGAGGATCGATCGCAAAGGCGCGCGGCTGCGCTCGCTTGATCGAGCGAAAATCGGGATGCAGCGGATTGATCAGGTAATTCGATTCCTCCGGAACGATGGCGCTGGAGACTTCCAGCACGGCGGTGCGGCCTTCGCGAAGCCAACGGTCGCCCGTCGAGCGCGTTATGGGCGACGAAGGCTGCGAACGCCAATCCGGGGGCAGACTGTCTGTCGGGACTGTTTCGACTAAGGTTTCTATAAATTCGACCTGAATGACGGTGAATCCAAAATGGAGCGGCGGGTTGAGATGCACGAGGATCTCCAAGGCCGCCAACGCCCGGCTGGAGCTGAGGTAAACCACAGGCCGTCCGCGCGAATTCCATCTTCCCCCGTAGCGCGAGGCGCCTTCTCCAGTGAAAGCGTGGTCTGCGTACCGCGTCCGCGCCATTCGGTAAGCGAACGGCATCAGGAATAAACACTGTGTTCGATCCGACCGAGCAGATCTTCCACCTCGCGCGCGCCGACTTCGGTCTCGGCGTAAACCAGCGGCACCTCTCCGCCGAGGCCAAATTGCGGGGCCTTCAGCCACGCCTGGGCGTTGGCCTGAGTCTCGAGAACGTCGCTCGCCCGAGCAAAAAGCCGGGCGAACCGCAGCACGCGATCGGACTCTCCCTGGTCGAGCTTTCCGGCCGCTTTGCGGCGATGCAAGGTCGCCCGAGCGATCCCGAGATGCTGGGCCACTTTTTCCATGGGCAGATCGAGCGCCTTCTGAAGATCGCTCAAGGCAGCGAAAGGAAGACCGTCCGTAACGCCTCGAATCATCTGGGTCACCGTGAGTTCGGCGGGCCGGCGAAGGCAGGCGGGCACCAAACCTGATGCCTTCAGATAAGGGAGGGGCGCTTCTTTCACGGTCAGGCGTTCCATATGGACCTACAAATAACTCCACATGATTCGCTCCGTCAAGCTCCTTTTTCACCAAAAAAGGCCGGAGATCGCTCTCCGGCCTCGGTGGAATGGTAACTCCCAGCGGGACTTATTTTGCGGCAGCGTAGTTCTTCGCCACTTGGTCCCAGTTTACCACATTCCAGAAGGCCTTGAGGTAGTCAGGACGCTTGTTCTGATACTTCAGATAATAGGCGTGCTCCCAGACATCGCAGCCGAGCAGGGGCGTGCCCTCCTCATCCGCGACCCCTTGCATCAGCGGGCTGTCTTGGTTCGGGGTCGAAGTCACGGCCAGCGTTCCGCCCCTCTTCGCGATGAGCCAAGCCCAGCCGCTGCCGAAACGAGTCGCGCCGGCGTTCTCGAACTTGGTCTTGAACTCTTCGAAGCTGCCGAAAGTCGATTTGATCGCCTCACCCAGCTCGCCGCCGGGCTCGCCGCCGCCGTCCGGACCGATGACCGTCCAGAAAAGGGAGTGATTGGCGTGTCCGCCGCCGTTGTTTCGCACGGCTCCGCGGATCTTCTCCGGGACCGCGCTCAGATCGGAGATCAGTTCCTCGATGCTTTTGCTCTCGAGATCGCTGCCGGCGATGGCGTCGTTTACCTTGGAAACGTAGGCCGCGTGATGTTTATCGTGATGGATCTCCATCGTCTGCGCGTCGATCGAAGGTTCAAGCGCGCCGTTGGCGTAAGGGAGTGCTGGGACTTGGTAGGCCATATAATTTAGTGGTGTGAAGTGTGGGTTATTTTTTCGGGATCAGACAACTGTCTCCGCGTGGTAGAACGACTTCGCGTGGTAAATCCCCTTCCGATAATTCGTGTAGGTCGCGAGCGCCAAGAGCGGGAAGTTGTTTCGGTACATGTCGTATTTCAGATAGAAAACGCGTGGGAATCCTGTCCCGGTAGTTTCACTTTCTGCCCAGGAACCGTCCGCGAGCTGTCTTTCGAGGAGAAATCCAACGCCGCGGCGCACTCTTTCGCTTTCCCAGCTCCCGGCGGCACAAAGTCCCATCAGCGCCCAGGCGGTCTGGCTCGGCGTGCTGGGGCCGCAGCCCTTGGCGCCAAGTTCCTCATAGCTGGCGCAACTCTCGCCCCAGCCGCCGTCCTCGTTCTGGCAGCTCTCGATCCACTGTCGCGCCCTCACCACCCACGGCTCGTTCATTTCCATGCCGATGGCGCGCAGACCGCGTAAAACCTGCCAGGTGCCGTACAGATAGTTGACGCCCCAGCGACCATACCAGGAGCCATCGGCCTCCTGCGTCCGCTTCAAGTAGGCCATGGCCCGGGACGCCGCCCGCGACTGCCGCGAGTAACCGATGTAGCCCATCAACTCCAGCATCCGGCCGGTGAGATCGGAACACTCCGGATCGAGGATCGCGTTGTGATCGGCGAAAGGCACGTGCTCGAGAAACGGCCGTGTCACATCGCGATCGAACGCCGCCCACCCGCCGCCGCGGCATTGGAAGCTGAGCAGCCAGCGCAGCGCCCGGTCGCACAACCGGCGGTGCTCGGCCGGGTCCTCCGGCTCGATCAGCCGCAGGGCGATGAGCACCATCATGGTGTCGTCGGTGTCCGGATAAAACTCGTTGTTGAACTCGAAAGCCCAGCCACTGCCTTCCCGATGCTGGTTCTTGAAAGTCCAGTCGCCCCGCCGCCTGACTTCCTTGCTCGCCAGCCAGCGCGCCGCCCGGCGCACCGGTTCGCTCCCGGCGGCGCCTCCGGACTCGATGAGCGCGATGGCGTTGATGGCGGTATCCCAGACCGGCGACAGGCAGGGCTGGATCCGGAAGTCCTCGGGATCGTCCACCAGCAGTCCGGCCAAATCCGCTCGCGCCTTCACGAGCGAGGGTTCGTTATCGCTGTAGCCCAGCGCTTTCAGGGCAATGATCGAGTTGAGCATGGCCGGAAAGACCGCCGCCAACCCGTCGCTCCCCTCGCCCATCCGCCGCAGCATCCATCCTTTCGCCCGATGAAGCGCCGCCTCGCGCAGGGGCAGAAATCCCAGGCGCTCACCGGTTTTCACCGCCCGGTCAGCCCAGAGGAAAAATCGACGCCAACTCGGCGAGGGGCCGGCCATGGCCGAGGGCGAAAGGTCCGTCCCCTCGAGACCAGCCGGGTAGAGCTCGTGCAAATGACGCTCCTCCGGCACCGGTCGCGTCGGCTTTAGGTGATTGATGATCGCCAGCGGAATCAGCATCGCGCGGCTCCAGGACGACATCTCGTAAATATTAAACGGAAGCCACAGCGGCAGCAGGATCAGCTCGACCGGGATGCTGGGCAGATCGCGCCAGCGGTATTGCCCGAGCAACGCCAGATACAGCTTGGCGTAGGTGTTCATCCGCGGGATGCCACCCAGCCGCAGGATCGTCGCCCGCGCTTCCCTCATCCACGGCGAGGAAGCCGCGTGTCCCGCCAGTTTCAGCGCGAAGTAGGCCTTCACCGAAGCGTTGATTTCGCTGGGACCGCCCTCATAAATATTCCAGCCGCCATCCGGCAACTGGCGGCGGCGAATATGCGCGACACATTTATCCTGCAGCACGGAATCGACCCGCCGCTCCCAGTGCATGAAGAGCACGTAATCCGAGCAGAGCGTGCTATCGACCATCAACTCGCCACACCAGAACCCGGCCGGATTCTGCAGGCGGAGCAGGTTTTCCTGGGCGCGGGCGATCGCCTGTCCGAGCAGGGCGTCCCAGTCCTCGAGATTACCGGCGATGCCCTGGCCAACCGCTTGCGAGATTTCCATGCGGGAGGAAAGAGGCTAAGCGGCGGGAACGGACTCTACCTCGGGGGCCTTCGGAGCTCCCGTAATATGGCCGCAGCCCGCGCTTACACCATCAAACGGTTGCACATCGCGTCCGCGTTCATCCGGTTTGGGCAGCGCGCCGAAGTTGAACTTGATGTTCTGCCAGGTATCGCCCGGCTGCGCGTCGCGTCCCAGCGTCGCGCTGGGCTCATAGCCGCAGTGGACCATGCAGTTCTCGCAGCGCGGATCGCGGGCGACGCCGTTTACGACTCCGTATTTCTCCCATTCCGTCTTTTCCAGAAGCTCGCGGTAGCTGGCAAAATGGCCGTCCGTCATCAGATAGCACGGTCCTTTCCAGCCGCGGACATTGCGCGTCGGGATGGCCCAGGCCGAGCAGGTCAGGTCGCGCTGGCCCGCCAGGAAATCGAGATAAATCGGCGTGCCAAACAGCCGGTAACGCTCACCCCAGGCCCGCGCGTCGGCGAATTTCTCGATCGTCATCTTGCGGGTGAGGAAGAATTTCTCCGGCTGCAGATTGAGGCGCTCGACCATGTCTTTTTTCGCCGCGCTGTATTCGTAGCCGGGCGAAATGGTGTGGCCATCCACTCCGAGCACCGAAAGGTAGCGAAACATCCGCTCGATCTCGCTCATGTCGGTCTCTTTATAGACCGTCGTATTGGTCGCGACCTGATAGCCGAGCACTTTCGCCATCCGGATCGCCGCGATGCATTCCCGGAAGACGCCCTCGCGCTCCACGATGAGATCGTGCGTCCGCTCCAGCCCGTCGAGATGGACGTTCCAATACATCCAGCGGCTCGGCGCGATGACCGGGCGACCCGCGTTTTTCGGTCCCTGCCGAATGGTGTCGGCCTCCTTTTGCGTGATCAGCTCTTCCGAGATCAGGATCTGCATCTTCCGCTCGGCGCCCGCTTTGTCGGCGAGATAAGCGACCGCCAGATAGTCTCGCATCTTTTTCCGCATGAACATGGCGTTCGTGCAGAGGTAAATGATCCTCTTGCGTGCGTGCAGCCCCGCCACCAGCTCCTCGATCCGCGGGTAAATGAGCGGCTCCCCCCCGCAGATGGAGATCATCGGCGCGCCGCATTCCTCCGCCGCCCCGAGGCAATCCTCCAGGCTCATCACGTCCTTGAGCGAAGTCGAATACTCCCGGATCCGGCCGCAGCCGGTGCAGGTCAGGTTGCAAGTGTGAAGCGGCTCGAGCTGGAGCACCGTGGCGAACTTTTCCTCCCGGCGCAGCTTTTTCCCGATGATGTAGGCGGCGATCTTGGTGGTCAGGGCAAAGGGAAATCTCATGCTAAAAAGTCAGCGGCATGGCGGATACTAGACCGCCCCTGGAGGTGAAGCAAGAACGGGCGATCCTCATTGCGCTCAACGGGTTGGAGCAGCCGGACCACGCCGGACGGGCACCAAAAAGGCGCGACCCGCGGGTCGCGCCCTTCGAAAGATGGCGGCAACGTCGGCGCCTACTCCTCGGGCTTGGTCTTTTTCAGGCCGATGACTTTGTCGCCGTCGCCAAACTCGCCCCGCTTTTTCAGAAGCTCGACGCGTTCAAAGCGTTTCAAGACATTACGTTTGAGGATGATTTTGCTGGATCCGCGAAGGCTGCGATGTTGCGACATAAAGGTTCTCCGGTGTGAGAAAATGGGCCGCTACTATACGGGCCGATTTTCGCGATGCAATCGGTTTTCCGGCGAATGTCTTCACGAATCTTGGGTGGTTCGCGCTTGGAGTCGGCCAAGAGACCTAGTAGAGAATGCCAACTTCATGGAAAACAGGGCTCCTTCCGTCGATCAGATTCCAGACTACATCGAAATAGGTTTTGCCAAAATCGAGGCCGATCTGCGCTTTCTCATGAGCTGCCTCGGCGAGGTGCTCACCGGGCTGGGCCACGCCGAAATGGCGCAGAGTCTGCCCTGGAGCGATCACGAGCTGGACGAAAACAAGGTGCCCGCGCGGGTCGGCCAGGCCTACTCCATCGCCTTCCAGCTCCTCAACATGGTGGAGGAAGCCGCGGCGGCGGAGATGCGCTACCTGCGCGAAACGTCGGAAGGTCTCACCGCCGAGCGCGGGCTCTGGGGCGAATGGCTGGGCAAGGCCAAGGCCGCCGGTCTGCCGGATGCCGAAGTGGCGGCCCTCGCCGCGCGAGTCCGCGTGGAGCCCGTGCTCACCGCGCACCCGACGGAGGCGAAACGCCTGGCCGTGCTGGAACAGCATCGCGCGCTCTATTCGCTCATCGCCCATCGCGAGCGCCACGTCCGCACGCCCTCGCAGGAAGACGCGCTCCGCCGCGAGGTGAAAGCTTCCCTCGAGCGGCTCTGGCGCACCGGCGAGATCCTCGTGACCAAGCCGAAGGTGGCCGACGAGCGGCGCAACATGATGCACTACCTGCGCGAGGTTTTCCCCGCCGCGCTGCCGGTGCTCGACGACCGCTTCCGGCGCGCTTGGGAGCTCAGCGGATTTGACCCGAGCTATGTGGAAGATCCGGCTTACTATCCGCGCGTGCGCTTCGGCACGTGGGTGGGCGGGGATCGCGACGGGCATCCTTTCGTCACCGCCGAGGTGACCGCCGAGACGCTGGAAAAATTGCGCCTCAATGCGCTGATCGTCCTCCATCGCGAACTGACGACCCTGGCGGAAAAGATGACCCTTTCCGACTGGATGCAGCCGCTGCCGCCCCAGTTGCAGAAATCCTACGACCGGCTGATTGGCGTGCTCGGCGATCGCGCGCCGCAGATGGTGGCGGCTCATGCGGACGAACCTTGGCGTCAGTTTGTGCTCATGCTCATCGCCTGCCTGCCCATGGAAATGGCGCCGGATCAGACCGCGGTCGTGCATGAGGTGCCCGGCACCTTCCAATCGCCGGAGGAGTTGCGCGCGGAGCTGACGCTGCTCCATCGCAGCCTGGATGAGGTCGGCGCGGTGCGGCTCGCCGAGAGCGATGTGCTGCCGGTGAGCCGCGCGCTCGATGTTTTCGGCTTTCACCTCGCCACGCTCGACATCCGCCAGAACAGCGCTTTCCACGATCGCGCGCTGAGCCAGCTCATGCAGGCGGCCGGGCTCGACGGCGAAGATTTTGAGAACTGGACCGAGGTGGAGCGCCTTCGTTTTCTCGAACGCGAGCTCCAGTCGCCGCGGCCCTTTCTCCACGCCGGAGCCGAGATCGGCCCGGAAGCGGACGCGGTGCTGAGCTGCTACCGCGTGATCGCCCGGCACATCGAGCGCTACGGCCACGATGCGATCGGCTCTTTCATCGTCAGCATGACGCGCCGCCTGTCCGACCTGCTGGTCGTTTACGTGCTGGCCCGCGAAGCCGGCCTGACGGTGCGCTTCAACGACGGTCTCGCCTGCCACATCCAGGTCGTCCCGCTTTTCGAAACGCTGGATGATCTGACGCGTTCGCCCGGCATCCTGCGCGGATTTCTCGAGCACCCCGTCACCCGCAGCAGCCTGCGCGTGCAAGGCGGAAAAGACACGCCGCCCATCCAGCAGGTCATGCTCGGCTACAGTGACAGCAATAAGGATTCCGGCATCCTCGCCAGTCAATGGGCGCTCCACCGCGTGCAGGCCGAGCTGGCGGCGGTGGGTCAGGAGAGCGGCGTCGAGCTGCGCTTTTTTCACGGGCGCGGCGGCACCGTCAGCCGCGGCGCGGGTCCGACGAACCGCTTCCTGGAGGCGCTGCCGCACGGCTCGCTCTCCGGCGACATTCGCCTCACCGAGCAGGGCGAGACCATCGCCCAGAAATTCGGCAACCTCGAAACCGCCATCTACAATCTCGAGCTGCTCGTGGCCGGTGTGACCACCACGACCGCCATCCACCAACTCCAGGAGGAAACGCCGCACCGGCTGGAGGAAATCGTGGACGATCTCGCCGCGGCCAGCGCCCAGGCCTATCGCGGCCTGCTCCAAGCCGAGGGTTTCATGGAGTTTTTTCGGGAAGCCACGCCCATCGACGCGCTGGAAATGAGCCGCATCGGCTCGCGTCCCTCGCGCCGCACCGGCCAGAATTCCCTCTCCGATCTTCGCGCGATCCCGTGGGTCTTTTCCTGGAATCAGGCCCGCTTTTACGTGCCCGGCTGGTTCGGCATCGGCTCCGCCCTGCGCGATCTGGAGAGGCAGCGGCCCGAGGATTTCCGCGCTCTCCGTGAGGGCATCCGCGCCTGGCCTTTCCTCCACTATGTGCTGACCAATGTCGAAGCCAGCATCGCCAGCAGCGACCTCGAGCTGATGGAAAAATACGCCAGGCTCGTCGAAAACTCCGAGGTCCGCCACCGCGTCTTCGGCCTGATGATGAGCGAGTGGGAGAGCACCCGCGAGGGCCTGGAGCGTTTGCGCGGCAAAGCCATGAGCGAGCGCCGCCCCCGCATGCTCCGCACGTTGAAGCTCCGCAGCGACGCCCTGCACTTGCTCCATCTTCAGCAGATCGGCCTTCTGCAAAAATGGCGCGCCCTCCGCAAATCCGGCGACGAACCCGGCGCCGAAAAAATGCTCCCGGACCTGCTGCTCTCCATCAACGCGATCGCCAGCGGACTGCGGACGACCGGGTAGGGCTCACGCGGAGACGCGGAGCACGCGGAGAAGGGAAGAGTTATGAAACATTTCGACGAGATCACTGGCGCAGTGGTGGACGCTGCCTTTAAAATTCATGTGGAGTGGGGGCCGGGGCTCCTGGAGTCGGTTTACGAGGTTGTTCTGGCCAGAGCTTTGGAACGTCGCGGCTTCACGGTGGAACGGCAAAAGGCGATCCGCTTCGAATATGATGGCCTCGTCTTTGAAGAAGGCTTTCGCGCCGATCTCATCGTAGAGGGCCGCGTCCTGGTCGAATTGAAATCCGTCGAGAAGCTCGCATCCGTCCACCCAAAGCGAGTCCTCACCTATCTGAAACTGCTCAAAATGCCCGTCGGCCTCCTCATCAATTTCGGAGCCCCCACGCTAAAAGAGGGACTTCACCGCATCGTCAACCAGCTCCCCACCGCCTCTTCGCCCGCCCTGCGCATCAATCGCGAAGATTCCCCTCCCGCCCCGCATTAATCAACTCCCCCTCCTCCTTCCCTCCTCCGCGGTCTCCGCGTCTCCGCTTGAGTCCCTCCCCATCCCGGTCCCAGGTATTCCGTCATCTCGTAAAGTTTGGGATCGCGCCGGGGGCGCCCCAGCCGGAAACGCGGGCCGCTTTTGCCGCCGGGTTCGCCGCCCTCTCCCTCGCCCATGGGATCGAACCCCTCCACAGCGTCGCCATACTCTTCTTC
Source organism: Chthoniobacterales bacterium (assembly GCA_041743065.1). Lineage (GTDB taxonomy): Bacteria > Verrucomicrobiota > Verrucomicrobiia > Chthoniobacterales > Chthoniobacteraceae > JBBSOD01. The sequence goes on along the minus strand of JBGTNO010000357.1, from coordinate 5,253 downwards.
GAGCTTCTCGGGATCTTCGCCTTTTTCCATCCGGGCAATCATTTCTTCGACGGCGGCCGGCATAGGCTGGCCGCCGAGTTCGCCCATCTTGCGCATCATGCGGGCCATGGCTCTCGGATCGGGATTCTCTTCGTCCAGGCCGGATATTTCTTTTTCCATCTCGGCCATCAGGGCCATCATCCGCGGGTCGTCCAGGTCGTCGGCCCCGCCGGGCAGGTCGGGCTTTTCCGTCGCTTTGCCGATGAAAGCGAAGCTGGAGATGGATTTCCGCAGTTGGAATCGGGGATTATCCGGGCACCGGGGAATGGCGGCGGAATAGGCCAGACTTCGGGCCAGAAAGCTGTAGATCCGGTGGTTGTCCGGGCAGTAAAATTCGTAGATGGGCATAAGAAAGCCCCGCCAATTTCCTCCGAGACGGCTTCCGGCGTCAATGGCGCAGAGGCCCGGGAACTGGCTCAGGCCGCCTGACGAATCTCGTGGAGGAGATCTTCCACGGCTCCTTTGAGACGATCGAGCTTGAAGGGCTTGACCAGATAATCGCGGGCACCGGCGGCGAGCAGCCGGTCGATCTGCGACGGCGCGGCATCGCCACTGATGACAATGACGGGAATAGGCGCGGTCGCGGGATTTTCCTGAAGGGCGCGGATGACTTCCGAGCCATGCATGTCGGGCAGATTGAGGTCGAGCAGGATGAGATCGGGCCGCTCTTCCACCGCGCGGGCGAGTCCCTTGCGACCGGTTTCGGCGGAGGATAGGCTGATCCCGAGGAGGCGGTGGAGCATGAGTTCGACCATCTGCACATTGGTGATCTGATCCTCGATGTAGAGGAGCCTGCCGGGGGCGGGCGCGCCAGTCGAGGCTTCGACCGGTGTTTTCACCTGCTGGGGCGGGAGGGGCGGCGGGGTGGACCGGGGCGCGTCGGCAGACTCGGGGACGGCATCTTCGGTGCTCATTTCCTCGATCATTCTCAACATCTGCTGGCCCGAGTGGACCACTTTCTCGATGCTATCCAAGTCTTCCCGCATCGACGTTTTCAAAATCTGGCTGAACCCGAGCATGGCGTTCAGCGGAATGCGAAACTCCTGGCTAAGCCGCTTGGCGAAGTGGCGACGAACGAGACGTTCGCTCTCCAGCGCGCTACGGGCGGCGGCGAGGTCGATCTTCAGGTCTTCGATCTGATGCAGGGCGCGCTCATGGGCGGCCTGGAGGTTTTCGGTGATGTCGTTCATGGGAAAATCAGCTGGCGGCGGTGGCGCCGAGGCGGAGAGGAGGGCCGGCGGACGGGGAATCGGCGGCGGCCTGGTCGAGGCGGAAGGCGGTGGGCTTGTCCATCTCAGTCTGCTCCCCGCGGCGAGTCTTCAGGGAGTCGAGGTCGCGCTTCATCTTGTTTTTGTGAGTGCAGTAGAGCATCACGCTTTCCTCCGTGACCAGGTTGTCGCTGTAGGCCTTGAGCAACTGCTGGTCGAAACTATGCCAACCCGCGGGGCCGGCGGATTCGATGATGTCCTGAAAGCTGCGGTCCTCTTTTTCGCCGTAGAGAATGGCTTCCCGCACGCTCAGATTGCTGCCCATGAATTCGGTGATGAGCTTGCGCCCTCCCCCAATCTTGGCGACGAGGCGCTGGCTCACGATGAACCGCAGGGTCTCGGCCAGCCTCTGGCGAATGAGGGCCTCCTCCTCCTTGCGGAACATGCCGAGCACGCGGTTGATGCTCTGGCCGGCGTTGATCGTATGCAGGGTGGAAAAGACCACGTGTCCCGTCTCGGAGGCGGTCATGGCGATCTCCATGGTGGCGCGGTCGCGAATCTCGCCCACGAGGATCACCTTGGGCGCCTGGCGGAGAGCGGCGCGCAGTCCGCTGGCGAAATCGTAAAAGTCCTTCCCAAGTTCGCGCTGGCTGAAGATGGACTTTTTATGCGGATGGAGAAACTCGATGGGATCCTCCAGCGTGACGAGGTGGATGGCGTGGTGCTCATTCAGCTCGTTCAACATGGCCGCCAGGGTCGTCGTCTTGCCGCTGCCGGTGCCGCCGGTGACGAAGATGATGCCATTCTTCTCCTTGATGATTTCGCGGAAAGCGTCGGGCAGCCCCAGACCATCCATGGTCGGAATCTCGGTGGATAGTTTCCGCAACACCATGGCGGGGTTGCCGTTCTGCCGGTAAATATTCACCCGAAAACGAGCACCGGAGACGGCGTAACTGGTGTCGCAGGAGCCCGTCTCCAGCAGATCGGCGCGAAGACGCTCATTGGGGCCCATCAACGTTTCGGCGATGGTGTCAACCTCCTCACGGGAGAGCGCCTCAGCGTCGGGATGGAGCGGTTGCAGCTTGCCGTGGAGTTCCAGATGGGGAGCCTTGCCCACCACAAACAGGAGATCCGAGATGCCTTCTTTCTCCAGCATCTCGTTCAGCAACTGATCGACGTGTTCTTTGGTTTTCAGGTTCAAGCAAGTCCCGAGAGAGCAGGACTGCTGCCATAATCCAGGGAGGACCGGTGCGGCTGGATCATTCGCTGCCCCCATCTTTTCCCAACTATTTTAAATACCCGCGGTTGGCACGCGTCTGAGGTGTCCTGTGGCAATCACACCTGAGAATTTTCGCATTTTTGATAACTTATTCGCTTTTGTATAAAAACAGACAGTTCTGGGCGTTAAACACCGCTGCCCCGCCAATCGAGGGAGCGGTTGTTTTTGGAGCAAGTTTCTCAAGTTCATTATATTGAGTCACTTATCCAATGAGGAATACGCCGTTCTCAGATGTGGCAGGGAGAATGCTCAAAGCGGCTGAGCAGCGCGGAAACGGTATTTGTCAGAAAATAATATATTTTCTATAATTTTCATTTCCATGCCAATTAGTCACAGTGTATAGGTCGTTTTTACTGGCGGTGATAGTTCGAGACCTAAATAAATCTGCGTAACGCCGTTTTGGTTCCCCCCGGAACGAACCAAATCAAGGATGAAGATGTACCAGCCCAGCAATGAAGCCCTCTACTCCGCTCCCCTCTTGAGTAGCGACGACTCCACCCTGGCACTCCAGAACCGCCTGGAGCAAGCCGCCCGCACCAAGCAGAAACAGGCGCACCATGCCGAGATCGCCGAGCGGCTGGTCGTCACCAGCATGATCTGCGATGCGGTCGTCGTGCTCTACGCCCTGCTGGCCGCCTACTGGCTGAAATTTCTGACGCCCCTCTCCGAGATCGGCGTGGCCAGTGATCCCACCATTTCCAGCTACGCCCCATACCTGGCCTTTGGCACCCTCTCGCTCATCCTCACGCTGGCGCACCTGAAACTTTACACCCGCGACAGCCTCCTTCGCTATCGGCACGTGTCGATGATCGTGGCCAAGGCTTGCGGGGCCTGGTTTGTCGGTTTCCTCGGTTTCGCCCTTATCTTTAAGCTGGAGCCGGACATCTCTCGCGGATTTGTCATCCTGGCCGGAGTAAACGCGATGGTTGGCCTGTTGATCTGGCGAAACCTCTTCCATCGTTTCCTCCGCCATTCGGTCGTGGCGCAGAGCCTGCGTCAGCGGGTGCTCGTCGTGGGCTGGAACCCGGAGGCGGAGCGCCTGACCCGCACCTTCGAGAAGCAGGATATCTGCGCCTACGAAGTGGCGGGCTGCGTCGTTTCCTCGCGGGGCAAGCTGGCGACCGAGCCCACCTGCGGCGTGCCGGTCCTGGGCACAGTGCGGGACCTGGAGAATCTGATCCATGACCACGAAGCGGATACGGTAATGGTGGCCGATCTCGACTGCGTGAAGGGCGAGATCGTGGGCATCGCGAACCTGTGCGAGCGCGAGATGGTGCGGTTCCAGATCGTGCCGTCCTATTTTCAGATCCTCGTTTCGGGTCTGCACCTGGAAACGGTCGGCGGCATTCCGGTGCTCGGCGTTTCCCAGTTGCCACTGGATCGGCTGCCGAATATCCTGCTGAAGCGGTTCGTCGATATCCTGGGAGCGCTGGCGGGTCTGATCCTGCTCAGCCCGGTTATCGCTTTCTTCTGTTATCTGGTGAAACGCGAATCGCCGGGGCCGGTTTTTTATCAACAACGCCGCCTGGGAAGAAACGGCCGCGAGTTCCAGATCCACAAGATCCGGAGCATGAAGCTCGACGCCGAAAAAGACGGTAAAGTGGGCTGGACCACCCGGGAAGACCATCGGCGCCTGAAGATCGGCTCGCTCATGCGGAAGTACAACATCGACGAGCTGCCCCAGTTCTGGAACGTGCTGAAGGGCGAAATGAGCCTGGTCGGTCCCCGCCCCGAGCGGCCGGAATTGATCCAGAACTTCAAAAGCGAGATCCCGCATTACAATGCCCGCCACAACGCCATGCCCGGCATCACCGGCTGGGCGCAGGTGAAGGGCTACCGCGGCGACACCGACCTGGGCGAGCGCATCCAGTGCGACCTCTTCTATCTGGAAAACTGGAACCTGATGCTCGATTTCCAGATCATGGTCATGACGCTGACCAACAACAAAAACGCGGCTTGAGCGTTTCGCTGCCCGCTGACCTCCGGGACTCCGCCGACCGGCCCCTCCGGATCGGCTACGTCTCGACGGAATATCTCGACCCCGCCAGTGTCCGCTCCTGGTCGGGGCTGGCTTACTTTATCGGGCGTTCGCTCGAGCGGCAGGGCGCGGAGATCATCCCCATCGCGCTGCGGGACTGCCCGCGCAAGCAGCTCAACCGGGCCCGGTTTCTTTTCCACCGGTTTTTCCGCCACCGGCGGTTCCTGCGGGACCGCGATCCCGGCCTGCTGCGGTCCTATGCCCGGCAGATCGATCGGCAGGCGCGGCAAATCCGGCCGGATATCCTGTTCTGTCCCGGCACCGCTCCACTCGCTTTTGTGACCGCCAAAATTCCGACCGTCTTCTGGAGCGACGGCACCTTCGGGGCCATGCGCGATTTTTACCCGTCTTATACAAACCTGGCCGCCACTTCCATCCAGGCCGGCGAAAATGCCGATCGGGCCGCCCTCCAGAAATGCGGCCTGGCGCTGTATTCGTCGCAGTGGGCCGCCGATCACGCTCTGCAGTGCTACCGGCCCGATCCCGCCAAGGTTCACGTCGTGCCCTTCGGCGCCAATCTGGCGGAGGAACCGGATGAGGCGTCGGTCCTGCGGGCGGTCCGCGCCCGTTCCTCCGACCGGTGCCGGCTGTTGTTTGTGGGCGTGGAATGGGAGCGCAAAGGGGCCGACCAGGCCATCGCCATCACCGGCGCCCTGCGCGACCGGGGCGTGCCGGCCGAACTGGCCATC
>JBGTNO010000356.1:0-2669 GCA_041743065.1 Chthoniobacterales bacterium | reverse complement strand
CTGCCCCGCCACGGCCTACGACGCGAAGGGGCTCATGAAAACAGCGATTCGCGATAATGACACCGTCTGTTTCATGGAAAACACCCTGCTCTACGGCGAGAGCTGGGAGGTGCCGGAGGACGAATACACCATCCCTCTCGGCGTGGCCGACGTGAAGCGCGAGGGCACGGACATTTCGCTGATCGGGCACGGCCGGGCCATCCTGACCGCGCTCCAAGCCGCCGAAGTGCTGGCAGAAAAGCACAACATCAACGCCGAAGTGCTCGATCTGCGGTCCATCCGCCCGCTTGATGAGGAAGCCATCCTCAAGTCCGTCCGCAAGACCCACCGCGCCGTGCTGGTCGAGGAGAACCGGCCGTTCTGCGGCGTGGCGGCCCAGATTTCCTCGATCATCCACGAGAAAGCTTTCGATGATCTGGATGCGCCCGTGCTGCGGGTCTCATCGCTGGACGCCCCCGCCATTTACAGCCCGCCTCTCGAGAAACTCCAGCTCCCGACCGTCGAACGCATCGTGGCGCGGGTGCTGGAGATTTGCTGAACTGATTTTGACAGAATTTTTCTAAAGGCGGGGAGGAGCAAACGCTCACGGGCGAGCTGGAAGGTGGCGCGTGAAAGTTCGTGAGGTGCTTGACCGGCTGCACGCTGACGGCTGGTCGCTCAACCGCCAGAGCGGCAGTCATCAACAATACGTAAATCCGCAGAAGCCAGGGCGTAGAGTGAAGGTAGCCGGAAAGCCGGGTCTGGACATTCCGCGGGGAACATTGAACAGTATTTTCAAGCAAGCAGGCTGGAAGTGAACCTATGCGATACGCCTACCTTATAGAGACGAGCGAAAACGGCTTCGGGGCCTTTGTGCCTGATTTGCCGGGCTGTGTCGCCGTGGGCGAGACGCTGGAGGAAACTGAAGCGCTCATCCGCCAAGCTGTCGAATTTCACCTTGAGGGATTACGCGCGGATGCCGCATCCATTCCCGAGCCGACAACCCGCGCGGATTATCTGGAAGTGGCTTGAATTAAGCCGTTCGGTCCAGAAAATGGGTTCCTTTCTTCGTGTCAGGTAAAGGGTAAATAACCTGCGTACCTCTTTTCCAGTTCTGTAAATTCTGTTAATCCCGTCCAAATCCGTCCCGTCTCCACTGTAACTAGAAAGCCCTTTCCGTTATGCCCATCGATATCGAAATGCCCAAGCTGAGCGACACCATGACCGAGGGAACTCTGGTCAAATGGCTCAAGAAAGAAGGGGACGCGATCGCGGTGGGCGACATTCTGGCCGAGGTCGAAACGGACAAGGCGACGATGGAGATGGAGGCGTTTGACGACGGGGTGCTGCATGAAATCCGGGTGAAGGACGGCGAGAAGGTGGAGGTGGGCAGCACCATCGCGGTGCTGCTCGAAGAAGGCGAAGAGGCGCCAGCAGCCGGCAGTTCCTCCAAAAAAGAAGCGGCGGGCGCGAGTGTGAAAGCCGGCTCAAAGAAAAAAGCGGAAGATCCCGAGATCGAAGAAGAAGCAGGCGAGGCCAGGGAAACGCTCGAGCAACGCGGTAAGGAGCGGGAACCCGCGACCGCGTCGGCTGACGGTCGCGTGAAATCCTCGCCGCTGGCCCGGAAGGTCGCTGAGGAGCTGGGCGTTGAGCTTTCCGGTATTTCCGGCACGGGTCCCGGCGGGCGAATCGTGGAGGCAGATGTGCGCGGGGCTGGTTCCGGCGGCAAAGCAACATCAAAAGCGGCTCCGGCCAAAGCCGCTCAGGCGTCAGCTCCGGCCGATCTTTCAGCGGCGGGCGAGAGCGAATCGATTGCGCTCTCCGGCATGCGGCGGGTCATCGCGCAGCGTCTGCTCGAAAGCAAAACGCAGATCCCGCATTTCTATTTGTTCGCCGAGATTGACGCGGGCGAGCTGATGCGGTTCCGCAAGCGCGTGAACGAATCGGCGGAAAAAGCGGGTGAGCCGAAGATCACAGTGAATGATTTTGTGCTGAAAGCGGCGGTCGTCGCGGCCCAGCGGAATCCGAAGGTGAATGCATCATTTGCGGGCGAATCCATCGTGCAGTTCCGGGATGTCAATCTGGCGGTGGCAGTGGCGGTGGAGGACGGACTGGTCACGCCGGTCATCCGCAACGCCGGGGCGAAGAGCCTGCGCGAAATCAGCGCGGCCGTAAAAGATTTGGCCACCCGCGCCCGGAGCAAAAAGCTGAAACCCGAGGAATACGCGGGCGGCACGATCACGGTGTCGAATCTTGGCAGCTATGGCGTGGACAGTTTTTCCGCCATCATCAATCCGCCGCAGTCGCTCATCATTTCCGTGGGCGCCATCGTCAAAAAGCCGGTGGTAGGGTCGAATGATCAGATTGTGGTGGGTCAGCGGGTGATCATCGGACTGAGCTGCGATCACCGCGTGGTGGATGGAGCCATCGGGGCGGAGTATCTGGCTGAGCTGAAGCGCCTGCTGGAAAGCCCGGCCATGATGCTGCTGTAGCAGGGGGATTTAACCACGGAGACGCGGAGGCACGGAGGAAGGACTGCCTAAGGTTTTCCTCCGCGTCTCTGCGCCTCTGTGGTTACAAAATCCGGCTACTCCGCAGCGTCGCGGGCGACTTTCTGCGCGAGGGTGGGCTCTTTCGGCAGCGTCTCGCCCGTCCGGAGATCTTTGACCGGCGGCAGCACATCCCGGAAG
>JBGTNO010000355.1:0-6791 GCA_041743065.1 Chthoniobacterales bacterium | reverse complement strand
GTCACGCAGGCCAGCACCCCCAGCGGCAGCTCCACATCCACATTTCTCAGATTATTCTGCGACGCCTGGTTGATCTTGATCCAGTGCTTCGCCTTGCGCCGCTCCTTCGGCACCGCGATCGACTTCCGCCCCGTCAGATAGCCCAGCCCCACCTCCACCAGATAGCGCAGCCGCGCCTCCACCTCCCCGTGCAGCATCCTCGCCGTCGGATCCGTCTGCATCCGCCCATGGAAAGTCGCGATATGATCCGCCAGCCGCCCCACCGGCATCCGCATCAGCTCCGGCAGCGTCTTACCCCCCGCCCGGAAATTCAGCGTCCCCGGCTGATACCGCCCGCCCTCACAAGCCGGACAAGCCGTATAAGAGCGATACCGCGCCAGGAACACCCGCACGTGCATCTTGTAAGCCTTCGTCTCCAGCCATTCGAAAAAGCCGCGCACCCCATACCAGCGCTCGTTTTCCCAAAGCTCGATCCCGCCCACCTTCGGATCCTCACCACGCAACACCCAGTCCTGCTCCTTCTTCGACAGATCGTCGAACGACGCCAGAATATCGATTCCCTCGCGCTCCGCAAATTTCATCAGATCGCGCTGACACTGCTCCCCCCGCTCGCCCTGAAAAGGCTTCACCGCCCGATCCATCAGACACAGCCGACGATCCGGCACCGCCCGCTGCAGATCGATCCCGATCACCCTTCCAAAACCCTTGCACTCCGGACAAGCCCCCAGCGGATGATTAAAACTGAACAGCCCCGGCAGCGGCGCCTTGATCTCGATATCGCAATGCGCGCAATGCCAGCCCGCCGAAAAAGGATGCGGCGACTCCGGCGCCGAAAGCTGCACCAGCGCCAGCTTCCCCTTCCCGAAGCGCAGCGCCGTTTCCACCGCCTCACTCAGCCGCGACCGGTTCTCCTCCCAGATCGTCACCCGATCCTGAATCACCGGCACCATCGCCGGCAGCCGCTTCACCTCCGCCGGAGCGTCCGTGCGCTGAATTTTCCCCTCCAGCCACACCCGCACATACGCCTGCGCCCGCAGAAACTGGAAAAACTCCGCCGGTTTCGTCTTCGGCGGCGCCGGCACATCGAACGTCACCAGCACCGACTCCCCCGCCAGCTCCGCAAACGCATGCTCCACGATAGATCTCGCCGATTCCGGCCGGATCCGCCGCCCGCACGAAGGGCAGAACCCCTCCACCATCCGCGGCATCAGCACCTTCAGGTAGTCATTGATCTCCGTCATCGTCCCCACCGTCGAGCGCGTGCTCTTCACACTGTTCGCCTGCTGAATGGCGATCGCCGGCGGAATCCCCCGGATCGAATCCACCTTCGGCTTATCCATCCGGTCCAGAAATTGGCGCGTGTAGGGACTGAACGTCTCCACATAGCGCCGCTGCCCCTCCGCATAGATCGTGTCGAAGGCCAGACTCGACTTACCGCTCCCACTCGGGCCCGAGATCACATTCAGCTTCCCCAGCGGAATATCCAGATCGATGCCCTTCAGATTATTCTGCCGCACCCCGCGCACCTCGATCACCCCGCGGGCCGGGAGAGCTTTCAGCGGTGGTTTCTTTTTACTCATGCAGGCTGGGAAAACGAGAGCCGGGAAGATTGCACAAGCCCGCCCCGATGAACAGGGACTTTCCGCAACCGGCCCAGTTCCCAGCCCCGCCGGCCCGCCCACTCACGTCGCTCACCCGCGCCCCCCCAATTCCGCCCCCTTTCCGCATGCGACGAATCACCGGGTAGGGTGGGCGTCCCGCCGGAGACCTCCTCCCAGACCCGCCCCCATTCTCAAAGCGTCCAAAACAAAACCGTAACCGCGAACCCGCAGTTCTCCGGACGAGCGCTCGCGAAAGCGTTCCGGCCTCCCCCACGCAAGATCACGCTGAAGGATGTCAATGACCTGATCTACGTTCCATCTTCAGGGAAGATACAGAAGACGTTGACGATGGCGTTGTCATCACCCCACTCTCGCTGATATCAAAGCAGTATTCGCTGTATGAACTTCCGGTGGATTCCGCACGTACGACGCGCTCCCTGGCTCTTGGGAATCATCCTCCTGGGCGGCTGCGACCTGCCGCGCGATCCCGAAGGCACGCTCGCACGGGTGCGGCAGGGCGTCATGCGGGTGGGCTGGTCGGCCAATTCGCCGTGGGTCGAATCTGGTGGAGAAGTTCCCGCCGGCACCGAGGCAGATCTGGTGCGGGCTTTTGCCCGCTCTCTGGATGCACGGATCGAGTGGCGGCGGGATGGCGAGCAGGAACTGCTGGCTGACCTCGAGAAATATGAACTCGATCTGGTCATCTGCGGACTGACCCGCGAGACGCCGTGGAAGAAAAAAGTGGGTCTGACGCGTCCTTACACTCCGACGGGAAAACAGGTGCTGGCCGTGCCTCCAGGGGAGAACGCCTGGCTGGTAAAGCTGGAATATTTTCTGGACCACCGCGAGACCGCCCCGCAGTGATGAACCAGAATTCCTCCCCCCGCGGCTTTCCGGACTACCAATCCTGCCTCGGCCGCGCTTGCCGCCTGGAGTGGTCCACCCTGGGATGGATGACCAGTATTATTCTCGTCATGTATTTCACCATGGGCTCGTCTCAGGCGATGAAAACCGCCTGGATCGAGGATCTGCTCGCCCTCGTCCCGCCCCTCGCCTTTCTGATGGCGGAAAGATTTCACGGGCGCCCGCCGGACCGACGGTTTCCTTGGGGTTACCATCGGGCGGCAGCCGTGGCTTTCGTGGCGGCGGCCAGCGCCCTGGCCCTGCTCGGTTTTTACCTGCTCTTCAGCGCGCTGTCGGGCTTGCTCTCCCAGGAGCATCCCACCATCGGCCTGATCACCGTCTGGGGCCACTCCGTCTGGCTGGGCTGGGTCATGATGGCTGCCTTGCTCTACAGCGCCCTCCCGCCGGTCATCCTCGGCCGGAAGAAGCTGCCGCTCGCCCGCCAGCTCCACGACAAGACGCTCTACACCGATGCGGCCATGAACCAGGCCGACTGGATGACGGCTCTGGCCGGCATCCTGGGCATCGGCGGCCTGGCGCTGGGCTGGTGGTGGGCGGATAGCCTGGCCGCAGCCCTCATCGCGCTTGATGTCACCCACGGCGGCGTGACCAAACTGGGGGTCAGCATTCGTGAAATGATGGATGAAACGCCGACACCCCTGGGCAAGACAGAGCCCGATCCCATCGTCGCCCGCCTCCGCGAGGAAGTGGAAAAACTGGCATGGGTGGAATCCGCCGAGGTCCGGCTGCGCGAGCTGGGTCGCCGACTGACCGGAGACATCTTCATCGTGCCGGCGGAGGAGAACGGATTACTGGAAAAGCAGTCAGCGGTTTCCGAAATGGCAGAGTCGCTCGACTGGCGGCTGATGGATCTGACGGTGATGCTGGTGCGCGAGCCGCGGGGGGAACGAACGACACCGGATAGTGGGGGTTAAACAGGATTACGCCTCTTCCAGAGGAATCTGGTGAGTCCGGTCAATCCGTTCCGGTGGCAGATTCCGGCCTGTCAGCTCACTTTTCGGATGACGGCCCGCGGCTGCTGGAGCCGATCGCCAGCGCGCAAGCCGAGCAGTTTCTGGTAAAGCGCGCTGGCGGGACTGAGCACGGTCACTTCATTGGCGTCGTGCATGATCTCCATCCCGCCCGCCACCGGCAGGAGGAGGAAGCGCATCGTCTGGCCCTGGATTTCACCTTCGACCAGTGCGCCGGACTCGATGGCGGCGCCGGTCTCGAAGGGCGGGGGGCTGCAATTCTCGAAAATTTCGAGCTCCCTCGTGAGTTCGCGGACTTGCCTGGCCTGGCCCGAGGCGAGGTAGCCCGCTTCCAGATTGCGCGTGTCGTATTTGCTCTCGGCCTTGCTGTCGGGATCCGTGGCGGCGGCGTGGGTGGCTTGGGCTGCCCGAGTCAGCCGCTCCAGACGGCGCCGCAATTCGGCGCGGATCAATTCGAGCAGGTCGGCTTTCATGGGTGGCGCCCAGCTTGGCCCGCTTGATTCCGCCAGGGCAAGAGCGCGCCTCAATTTTCGCGCGACTGCCGGTTAACCGTGCCACCGCGTAGCGCGTGCGATACCATGGGGCGACTCCGTTCATGATCGACGAAAACTTTATCCGCAGCCTGGGTTTGATGGTGGTCGCCGCCGCGCTCTTCGCCGTGGGGGCGCGGTGGGTGAGACTGCCCGGAATCGTCGCCTACCTTCTGGCGGGATTGATGCTCGGCCCGGCGACCGGGGTGGTCTCGGTCACGGAGTCGCTTCAATTCATCTCGGAGACCGGGATTGTGTTGCTGCTCTTTCTGGTGGGGCTGGAGCTGAGTTTTGCCAAGGTGAAGGGGGTGGGGCACGCCGTGCTCTTCGCGGGTCTGCTGCAGGTGGCGCTCACTTTTGCCGGGGCGTTCGGGCTGGCGGCCTGGCTGGGGTTGCGCGGGATGGAGGCGGCTCTTTTTGCGGCGGCGCTCACGTTGAGCAGCACCGTGGTGGTGGTGAAGCTGCTCGATGAACGGAAGGAGTTCTCCTCACTGCATGGGCGGATCGCGGTGGGCATTCTGCTGGTGCAGGACATGGCGGTGATCGTGCTTCTCACGCTTCTGGCCGGCCTGCCGCACGACGGCAGTCCAATGGAAATGGGAGCGATCGCGCTGGGCTGCCTGAGAGCCTTCGGCGGAATGGCGATCCTCCTGATCGCGGTGCTGGCCGCCCTGCGCTGGGTCCTGCCGCCGGTCTTCGGCTGGGTGGCGCGCTCGCCGGAGACGCTCTTCATCTGGAGTTTGGCCTGGTGTTTCCTCGTGCTGGCGGGGGCGCATGCGCTGCACCTCTCGCACGAAACGGGCGCTTTCATGGCCGGCGTGGCGCTGGCCCAACTGCCCTACAGCCACGATCTGCGGCGGCGGGTGCATCCTTTGATGAACTTCTTCGTGGCCGTCTTTTTCGTCACGCTCGGCATCAATATGAAACCGGGCACGGGGGGCCTGGGCGGACTGGGCATCGTGGCGATCTGCCTGTTCGTGCTGCTCGGAAAGCCCCTCATCGTCGCGCTGGTGACCCGGCTTCTGCGTTTTCCGGCGCGCGCTTCCTTCGCTTCCGGCGTGGCGCTGGGGCAGGTGAGCGAATTCTCGTTCCTGCTCCTGGCCGTGGGTGCCAGTTCGGCGCTGGTGAGCCCGGGCATCCTCTCGGCCATCGGTCTGGCGGGCCTCATCACCATCGCCCTCTCTTCCTGCGCCATTTCGAGCTGGGAGCGGCTTTTCCTGTTCTGGCGCCGGATCTGGCGGCGCGACGACGAGGGGCGGATAGAACAGGCGGCCGTTGAGTTGCGGAATCATGTGATCGTGATCGGCATGAACACCCTCGGGCGCGAACTGGTCCGGCGTCTTTCCGAAAATGGGGAGCACACCCTCGCCATCGATACCGATCCGGCCAAGCTGCGCCATCTCCCCGGCGAGACCCTGGTGGGCAGCGTGGAATATCTGGCCGTGCTGGAGGAGGCCGGGTTAGCGCAAGCTCGGCTCCTTGTTTCCGCGCTGCATATCGAGGATGCGAATGACCTGCTCGCCTTCCGCTGCCGGGAGGCGAAGGTGCCGTGCGCCATCATGGGCGTGGACCTCTCGGTGGTGGATAATCTGCTGGAGATGGATGTGGCCTACCTCATGATCCCGAAAGTCGATGGGATCAAGCGCCAGCAGGAAACGCTGGAAGCGATGGGGCTGCTGCCGGTTTCGCGGCCATGAACGACCTGACGCTGCTCCTGCTCATCGCCGCCGTGGGCTACGGCGTGGCCCGCTGGCTGCGCATGCCGGTGATTCCGCTGCTGATTATTCCCGGCATGGCGCTCTCGGCCCTGGGCGTGAGCGTGGAGCGCGATTTCGTGCGCACCGCGCTCGAGCTGGGGTTGATGTTTCTCATGTTCGCCTCGGGCATCGAGTTGAACCCGGACCGCTTCACCCGCTCGTGGAGAGCGGTCGCGTGGGTCGGTCTGATCCAGTTCTTCATCGCGGGGGCGGCCGCCTTCGGCGTGGCGCTCTGGATGGATTTTGCGCGACTGCCCGCGCTCTACATCGCCTGCGCCCTCGCCACCAGTTCCACCCTCGTGGTGCTGCGGCATCTGAAGCAGCGGCAGCAAATGTTCGAGCCGTTCGGCCGGCTCGTCACCGGCGTGCTCCTGCTCCAGGATTTGCTGCTCATTCTCATCATCGTGATCCTGGCCGGCATGCCGGGAGGGTGGGGGCCGGTGGCGGGCGGGGTGCTGGGCACACTGGCGCTTTTCGCGACCGCCATCTTCTGTCAACGCAGGCTCATGCCGCTGCTGGTGGCGCGCCTGAAGCTGGATGAGGAAACGCTGCTGCTCTCCATCCTGGCGACGCTCTTTCTTTTCATCGCCGCCGCTGTGGCCATGAAGCTCCCGCCGATCGCCGGGGCGTTTCTGGGCGGGTTCGCGCTCTCGGCGTTTCCCATCAACGGTCTGGTGCGCGGCGTCCTGGGGCCCTTGCGCGACTTTTTCACGGCCATTTTTTTCACCGCGCTGGGCCTTATTGTCTCCGTGCCCGACGCGGCCGTGCTGCTGCAGGGGCTGGCGCTGGCCGTGATGGTGATCGTGATCACTCCGCCGCTGGTGACGATGGCCGCGGAATGGACCGGCCTGTCCTCCCGTTCCGCCATCGAGAGCGGGCTGCTGCTCGCGCAGACCAGCGAACTTTCCCTGGTGCTCCTGCTCAACGGCATGCTGCTCGGTCACGTCACTCAGGAAATTTTCTCGCTACTGGCGCTGGTGACGGTGCTGACCATGTCGTTCACCCCCT
>JBGTNO010000354.1:0-5808 GCA_041743065.1 Chthoniobacterales bacterium | reverse complement strand
GGCCCGGACAAGCTGAGAAAGAACTTCCAGAGATGGAGGGAAATGTCTCCCGAAGACCGCGAAGCGATGCGGCAGCTTTATGATCGTCGCCGGCAGGAAATTCGTCAGCAGGTGGAAGAAGCGGCGGAGAAGATCGGGCTCGATTTGACCGACGAGCAGAAAGCCCAGTTCAGGAAGCGCTACAGGGAAGAGCGCCGGAAGCTGGAAGAGCAGCTCCGGCAGGAGATGGAAAGCGCGCGGCGGCAGCGCATGCCGATCCTGCTCAAAAAATTGCGGGAAGAGTTCCAAGAGGAGAGCGCGGCTCCGGCGGCTCCCGAGGCTTCTCCCAGCCCCAGCGCCTCGCCCGAACCTGGCGGTTCGCCGGACGGGGCGGTCTCCGCCTGATCAGGGACCGGCTGCGCGGATCACTGGTATTCCGCTTATTTCAAACGTGAGAAGGCTCGCAAGCTGCTCTGTGAGCTTGCCAATCGACTCGCTTCGTGGAGTCTTGAATTCGTATGGCCTCCAAACATAAGGTGCTCATCGTCGATGATGAGCAAGTCCTGCTCGATCTCTATGCCGAGTTGGTCCGCGCTCTGCCCAGTCACCCCGAAGTTCACACCGCTACCAGCGGCGCGAGAGCGCTGGCCCTCCTGGAATCCGACGATTTTTCGCTGCTGCTGACCGACCTGCACATGCCGAAAATGGATGGGTTCCAGATCCTGCTGATGGCCCGGCGCAATTATCCCGCGCTCCGCACCGCGGTGGTCACCGGAATGGCGGACCAGGAATACCGGACCCGCGCCTATTCCATCGGAGCCGATCTCTACATCGAGAAACCGCAGAGCCGCCAGGAACTCAAACTTTTCATCGACTGCATCGAGGGTCTGCTGGACAAGGAAGAGGGCGGCGGCTTCCGCGGCGTCCAGAACAAGAACCTCGTCGATCTCGTGCAGATGGAGTCGCTGTCGCATAGTTCCTCGCTGCTGCGGGTGCTCCAGAGCGGACGGGAGGGCCGGATCTGGATTCTGGATGGCGAAGTCATCGACGCGGAAACGGATGACCTGACGGGCGAGCCAGCCTTCAAGCGGATCATGGGATGGCGGCGAGGCAGCTTCGAAATATTGCCGCCGGAGAGCGGACGCGAGCGCCGCATTGGCATCTCCACCCAGAGTCTGCTGCTCGATTTTGCCCAATGGACCGATGAGAAAACAGAGGCCACCAAGCTGGGCGGGCACGAAGAGGAGACCAATGTGCTGAAGGCGATCACCCAGATTCGCGGAGTGCAGTCCGTGCTGATGCGCGCGGGCAAGGGCAAGCCCGAATCCTGGGGCCTCGAGGAAGTGGAGCGTCATTCCGAAGTGGGAGGCGCGCTGATCGAGATGGCCACGGAGCTGGGGCAGAAATTGAGCGCCGGTCCGCTGCGGCGGGCCATCGCCGGAACCCCCACCCGCAAGCTGGTCATGCGGCAGCGGAACGACCGGTTCATGCTGCTGGGTCTCACCGCCGACACCACCAACGAGGAGGCCGGCCATATTTTGCAACGCGTCTCAGGGGAGTGGTCGTGAACTTTTTCCGTTCCCGGGGCGAAGCGCGCGCTTTCGACATTCCGCGGGGAGCTTTCACCTACGATTCCGAGGGAGACATTCTGATCGGCTCGGTTCCCACGGCCTGGCTGGAGGAGTTTGGGCCCTACTTGGTGAAGGCTTTCCGCAAAGCCTTTAGCTCCGCGGAAGAGAAAGGTTTGCCCCTTACCGAGATTGCGCTGCATTATGGCGGGGCGAGGCTCACCGCCAAGGATTTGCGCGGCGGCGGGATTGTGTATGTATTTCCCGTTCGTAAATAGCCATGAGTGCCGAAGAAAATATCCGTCAGATCGAAAATTACGTCGAGTGCTGGAAGCAGTTTAATCAATTTCTCCAGCTGGCGGGTTCCGAGAAGATCACCTCGGAAGATGAGGCGCAGTTTCTGGAACTGAAAAGCGTTCTCGTCCAGGAGCTCGAGCTGGTGCTTTCCCAGCCGGAAGCCACCGCGCTCAATCGGCTGGAGATACACGACCTGATCAATGGCGTGTCCTCGCTCCGGTTTCTGGCCGAAGCGAAGGATGATTCGCTTCGGCAGGCGGAAAATCAGTGGCACAAGATTTACATCCAGTGGCAGTCGGTGCTCGGCCAGTTGAAGGTGAAATACCGCGCCGAGGGCGGGGAGAAATCGGGACGCGGCGGATGGTTTCGGTAACGTAAGACAGTTTTGCAAACTGTCCGGAGCGGGAGGGCTCAATCGGCCGGGCGGCGGCTGGTGGCGCGGAAACTCAGGACGACCCGCCTCGCTCGCCCGGACAGATTGCAAATCTGTCTTACCTATCTTCGCCGTTCAGCCTCGCTGGTCGCCCGTTTTCACCTCGATGATATCGTGCGGCGCCGACTCGCGCTGACCCGCCGGAGAGACGCGGATGTAGCGCGCCCTTTCGCGGAGCTGGCGCAAGTCAGCCGCGCCGAGGTAGCCCATGCCCGATTGGATCCCGCCCGCGAGCTGCGACAGCACATCGTCGAGAGAAGGCGACAGCTCCCGCAGAGCTTCCACGCCTTCCGCGGCGATCTTCCGGGTCTTGTCCTCCCGGGAATGTCCGTAGCGAGCGGCTGATCCCGCGGCCATCGCCGAGGCACTGCCCATGCCGCGATACTGTTTATAGAGCTTGCCGTTTATCTCCATGATCTGGCCGGGCGCTTCGGGACAACCGGCCAGCAGCCCGCCGCAAATCACGCCGTCCGCGAGCGTGAGCGCTTTGACGATGTCGCCGGATTTCGTGATGCCGCCATCGGCGAGAATGGTCACCCCTTTTCGCCGGGCGGCCTGGGTGGAGACGTAGAGCGCGGTCAACTGCGGAATGCCGACGCCCGCCACCACCCGCGTGGTGCAGATGGAGCCCGGTCCCTGGCCGACCTTGATAATGCTCGCGCCGGAACTCGCCAGGAATTCGACGCCGCCCGCGCTGGTGACATTGCCGGCGATGATCGGCAAACTCGGAAACGTGTCGCGAATCAGTCGCACCGTGTCGCCGACGCCCTGGCTGTAGCCATGCGCGGTGGAGACCGCCACCACATCGACCCCGCGATCGACAAGCGCGCCGACGTGTTCGGTGATGCGCTGTGTGTCCAGATCGCCGGTCGAATTCCGGGTGGCCGACACGGCCGCGCCGCAAAGCAGGCTGAAATTGGCCGCGCGGGCCGGCTTGAGCTGCGAGCGGCGCTCCTGCGCGATGCGTTCGATGTCGCTCAGCGTGGCCAGGCCGCGCAGGCGATCCCGTTCATCGACGATCAGAATTTTATGAATGCCGATATGCTCGGTAAAAAAGCGATCCGCCACCGCGATGGGATCGCCGTCCTTCAGCTCGCGTTCCGGAATGGTGTGGAGCTGGGCGCGCGGTGTCATGGCCTCGCGGACATGATGATGGGCGTAGCGCTGTCGCACCACGTGCCCGGTCAGAAGGCCGAGGAGGGTGCCCGCCTCGTCCACCACCGGAAAGGTGCTGAAGGAAAAATTCCGCTCCTCGATCAGGCGCAGCACGTCGCCGATCATCTTGTCGGGCGTGACCGTGATGGGGTCCTGGATCAGGCCGTGGATGTGATATTTCACCCGCGTGACCTCGGAGAGCTGCTGCTTCTCGGGCATGTTGTAATGAATCAGCCCGAGGCCGCCGCTGAGCGCGATGGCGATGGCCATCCGCGATTCCGTGACCGTGTCCATGTCGGCGGAAACGATCGGCAACTGCAGTGGCAGCCCTTCGCAGAGCGTCGTCTCGAGGTTGGTCTCGCGCGGGAGAATATCCGAGTAGAGCGTGGCCAGCGAGACGTCGTCGTAGGTGAGGCCGATCTGCCTTTGCGCCTGAAAGAACTGCGGCGCGGGTAGATACCAGTCGGCGTCTTGCGCGTGGTCGGACGGTTGGAGTGCCATGACCTATCTTGAGGAGAGCTGGCCGCATTGCCAGTCCGTTTTTTGAGGAATGCGGTGGTGGAGGGAAGCGGCGGGATTTTCGTGCCAACGCGCCTCGCCGCACACCCCGCTGAAGCGCTTCGCTTTCCTCTCCTCTCGAGCATTGGAACCACGAATTTGGGAAGCTGCCGCCTGGTAACATGCGGGGTGCCGATCCCATTTTACGCCCCGTAGCGCAAGCTTCCAGCTTGCCGTCGTTCCTCAAGATTCAGAGCCGGAGGCTCCGGGTTTGGATGGCAAGCTGGAAGCTCGCGCTACGGGCGCCATCACTCTATCCGCCCACTCTGGGAAGGACGTTGATTATGAGACTCTTAACGAGGAGAGGGAAGCGAAGCGCTCCAGATGTATTGGGGGTGGAGCCCCGATCTAAAAGCACCCCCAAATCCCCCGTCCCGAAAATGCCGCTTTCGGGTCAACCGAAATGAGGCAAAGTAGCAGCGATGAGTCTCCTCCTCCGTGTCGTGGCCGCCTTGCTGGCGATCTGGGCGCTGGCCGGGGCGGGAATCTGGCTGCTGAAAAAATCGACTCCGACGGCGGAAAGCGTCTCGGCTCTGATCGAAACGACAGCGGTCGCGGGAAAGTCACCCGATGATCGAGCGGCGGCCATCGCGCAGGTGGCCGAGCGGTTGAACCGTCTCGACTACGAAGAACGTCAGAAGCTCCGTCAGAGCCGGAAGCCGGAGAAATTTTTTGCCAGTCTCACGGAGAAAGAGCAGCTCGATTTCCTCGACCGGACGCTGCCGGCCGGTTTTCAGCAAATGATGGAGGCGTTTAACCGGATGGCGCCCGCGCGCCGCCGCAAACTGGTGGAACGGGCGCTTACCGGCATGGAGCAGGACGAGGATCGCCGCCCGCCGGAATTCAACGACAAGATGGCGCAGAAGATGGTCGATCAGGGATTGCGCTCGTTCTACAACGACGCCAGCGCCGAGACGAAACTGGACCTGGCTCCGCTCATCGAGCAGATGCAGGCGCGGATGCGGCACCTGGAGCGATGAGAAGGTGCGCCGCTTTCTCGCTGGTCGAACTGCTGGTGACGGTGGCGATTCTGGCCATCCTGGCTGCTTTTATAGGCATGGCGTATGGGCGGGTGTCGGCGAAGGCGAAGGCGACCCGTTGCATTTCTCATCTTCGCCAGCTTGGGCTGAGCCTACGGTTCTACCTGAACGATCATGATCAAACCCTGCCGACGCTGGTCGCGGCGCGCGCCTCGCGGTCGGAAGATGTGGCCGCGATCGACAATACGCTCGACGCCTACGGCGCGCCTCCCGAAGTGATGGCCTGCCCCGCCGACGACCGCGAACTGGCCGCGCAGACCGGCACGAGTTATTTCTGGAACCCGGCGTTGAACGGGCAGAAGACCACCAATCTAACTTTTCTCACGATCGCCGCCGCGAGCCGCATCCCGATCCTCTCCGACAAGGAAGGCTTTCATCTTTATCGCGAGAATCGCGTCAACATTCTCTTCGGCGATGGTCACGCCTCGCCGGATCTGCGTTTCATCGTCCCCGAATGATCCGCCTGGAGCACCTGTCGAAGAGCTTCGGGGGGCGTCTGGCGCTGCATGACCTGACCCTCGAGATTCCGCGCGGAGCCATGTTTGGACTGCTCGGCCACAATGGCGCGGGCAAGAGCACGACCTTCGGGCTGATCCTCGGTCACATCCGCGCCAGTGGCGGAGCGGCCTTCGTCGGCGGTTTTCATGTGCAGTCGCAGCGGGCGCAGGCGCTCCGAAAAGTGGGGGCCATCTTCGAAGCGCCCGCTTTCCACGATTACCTGAGCGGCTGGGAAAATTTGCGCATCCTGGTGGGCTATTCCGGCGGCGCGCCGGAGGCG
>JBGTNO010000353.1:0-4222 GCA_041743065.1 Chthoniobacterales bacterium | reverse complement strand
CGCCCGAGCCTTCGGCGAGACGCCGAAGACAACCCGCGGGACGCGTGTGCTCCCCTCACCGCGAAAACTCCGCCGCCCGCGAGAGCAGCATTTTTTCCACGAAACTGGTGTCGTATTTCCCGCGGATGAAATCCGGGTTCTGCATGATCGCCTGCTGGAAGGGAATGGTCGTCTTCACGCCCTCGATGATGTATTCGCTCAGCGCCCGGTTCATCCGCGCAATCGCGTTGGTGCGGGTCGTGCCGACCCCGATCAGCTTGGCGATCATCGAGTCGTAATGCGGCGGCACCGTATAGCCGGAATAAATGTGGGAGTCGATCCGCACGCCGCGTCCACCCGGCGCGTAATAGAGGCGGATCGCGCCCGGGCTCGGCTGGAATTTATTGAAAGGATCCTCCGCGTTAATCCGGCACTGAATGGCGTGATACTGCTGCTTCGCGTTCTTCACAAAATGCGACAGCTTCTCGCCCGCCGCCACCTTGATCTGCTCCTTCACCAGATCGACCATGTAGGCCTCCTCGGTGATGGTGTGCTCCACCTGGATGCGGGTGTTCATTTCCATGAAATAGAAATTACCCTCGTCATCGACCAGGTACTCCATCGTGCCCGCCCCTTCGTAGCCGACGGACTCCGCCAGCTTCACCGAGGCCGCGCCCATCTTTTTGCGCAGCGCATCCGTCATCAGCGGCGACGGGCATTCCTCCACGATCTTCTGGTTGCGCCGCTGCATCGAGCAGGCGCGCTCGCCGAGATGGACCACATCGCCATGCGAATCCGCCATGATCTGGAACTCGATATGATGCGGATTCACGATCAACTTCTCGATGTAAACCGCCGGATTGCCGAACGCCTTCTCCGCCTCCATCCGCGCGCCGTGATAACCGGTCACGAGGCTCGGGTCGTTATGCGCCGGGCGCATCCCCTTCCCGCCCCCGCCCGCCACGGCCTTGATCATGACCGGATAACCGATCTTCCGCGCCACCTTCAGCGCTTCTTTTTCCGTCTCCACCACCCCGTCGCTGCCGGGCGTGACCGGCACGCCCGCCTGGCGCGCCGTGTCGCGGGCCACATTTTTGTCGCCCATGGCGGCGATCGCCGCCGAGCTAGGCCCGATGAATTTGATATTGCAGCTCTGGCAGACCTCCGCGAAATGCGCGTTCTCCGACAAAAATCCGTAGCCCGGATGGATCGCATCCACATCGCCGATTTCGGCCGCGCTGATGATACGGTCGATCTTCAGGTAACTCTGCGAACTCAGCGCCGGCCCGATGCAGATGGCCTCGTCCGCCAACTGAACATGGAGCGAATCGACATCCGCCTCCGAATAGACGGCCAGCGTGCGGATCCCGAGTTCCTTGCCGGCGCGGATGACTCGCAGCGCGATTTCGCCCCGGTTGGCGATGAGGACTTTGTTGAACATGAGGCAGGTAAATGAGAACCGCGAAAACCCGGGCGGAAACGGTCAGCCGGGCAGGTTACCGCAACCGGAAAAGCGGTTGGCCGAATTGCACCGGCTTGCCGCTTTCGGCGAGCATTTCCACGATCTCGCCCTTCACCTCCGCCTTGATCTCGTTCATCACCTTCATCGCCTCGACAATGCAGACGACCGTATCTTCCGTGACCCGCTGGCCGGCTTTCACGAAAGCCGGTGATTCCGGCGAAGGCGATTCGTAGAAAGTGCCGACCATCGGAGAAACGATCTCCCGCAGGTTTTCCGCGGGTGCGGCCGCCGCCGGTGCGGGAGCATCCCCGGCGGCCGGGGCCGGGACGGACGCGGGGAGCGGGAGCGTCGAAGGCATGGAATAGTTCACCACCTGCCCATCGTTGCCTTTCTTGAGGGTGATCTTGAAGTCGTCCCTTTCCATCTTGAAGACGGAAAGGTCGTTCTTCTTCATAAGGTCGATGAGGGTTTTGATCTCTTTTAGGTCCAAATTCGATATCTCCGGGTTGTGGTCTCGAAATGCTAGTGGCCGCTTTTGCGTCAGGTCAAGCGCCGCATCCGTTTCCGCGGTCGCCGCGCCACTTCTGTCGTCGCGGGCTCCCGCTGGGTGCGTTCCCCTTGTCGCCCAGATCACCCCCGCGCCGAGCCCGATATTTCACACCCGTTTTACCGGTTCCCGGCCACGTGCTCCCGTAAGACCGCCAGAACGCGCTCCACTTCTCCCACTGTGTTGTAGAAATGCGGACTGAACCTCAGCAACTGCCGCCCCGCCCGATCAAATCGCAGCGAGGCGAAAATGCGCTCCGCCTCCAGCCGCTTCGACAACGCTTCCAGGTCGATCCCCTCAAGATGACACGTGGTGATCCCGGAGGCGTTCCGGCCCTCCACCGGTCCGATCACCTCAAATCCCAGCTCAGTGACCCCGTTCACGATCTGCCGCTTCAGCTCCATCAGCCGCCGATGAATTGACTCGAGTCCGCAGCCCAGCAGAAGCTGCAGCGCCGCCCGCATTCCGTAAATGCCCGCGACATTCAGCACGCCGGGCTCGTAACGCCGCGCCGTGTCGAAGAATTCCACTTCGGGCTGCGTGACGAAGTTGGGCGACTTGATATTCCAGGCGCCGAGCAGGGTGGGCCGGAGCGTCTCGAAAAGCTCCCGCTTCACATACACGATTCCGATCGCCATCGGGCCCAGCATCCACTTGTGCGCATCGGCGCTCAGGAAATCAACCTGCGCCACGCTCAGCGGCGACGCCCCCAGCGTCTGAATTGCGTCCAGCGAAAACAGGGCTCCACGCTCGTGCACAATTCGTCCGATCGCATCCACCTCGATCCGGTAACCGCTCAAGAAATTGCAGGAAGCCAGCGCCACCAGACGCGTTCGCGGCGTGATCGCGTCCGCCACCAGCTCCGGCGTGATCTCGCCCAACCGGTCCGCTTTCAAATAGACCGGCTTCACCCCGCGGCGTTCCAGCTCCATCCAGGGGTAAACGTTGGCCGGATAGTCGTCGGCGTAGCAGATCACTTCATCACCGGGTTCCCACGCCAGGCCGTTCGCAAACAGGCTCAGCCCCAGCGACGTCGGCCCCAGCAGCGCGATCTCCTCGCTCTTCGCCCCGATGAATTCCGCCGCCAGGCGCCGGGTGTCCGCCACATCGCGCAGGACCTCGCCAAATTCCTGATGCTGCCGGCAACTGCGCTCGGTGTAATCAATCGTCGCGTCCGCCACCGAGCGCGGCAGCACCGTTACCCCGGCGTGCCCCATGAAAATTTGATCCGCCACCACCGGAAATTCCGCGCGGCGATTCGCTTCGTTCAGGACCAGTTTTTCCATATTCACCGTCGTATCGTGGCACAAGGGTCTCGCATGTCATTAAAAACCCCACGAGTTCTCTTTTCTGCAACGTCCAAGCTCAGTGACCGGTGCCCGCTGGGGCGCGCCGCCTGCGGGAGCCTTAGCGACCTTAGAATTCGTCCAGAAATAACTTGATACAAAACGGCGATCAGGGGCGTATCGTGTAGTTCCATTCCCCGTGAAAATCGCTGCGCGTCAGGCGGATGGAGGACATTTGCTCCGGGGTGGGTTTGAGCTTGGTCTCATAGTGCGATTGATCAGCGAGGCAAGAAGCATCTCCTCCACGAGATTTCACCATCTCCGTGCTGGCCATGCTATGTGCCGCCGAGCAATTCACCGAGTTCGAGGATTTCGGAAAGGCCAAGGAGGAGTGGCTGCGCACCTTTTTAAAGCGTCGGCATGATCGAGCGCGTCCGGGACATCGGAGGCGAGATCACCACCGAGATCAGCTTCCACCTGTGCAGCATCGCTGCCGGAGGCGGCGCTCTTCGAGCGCGCGGCGCGCGGGCACTGGAGCGTGGAGAACTGCCTCCACTGGACGCTCGACGTCTGCTTCGACGAGGACCGGTGCCGGGTGCGCACCGGCCACGCGGCTCAGAACCTAAACATCCTCCGCCACATGGCCCTCAAGCGCGACACCACCAAAAAGGCCGGGATCAAGCGCAAACGAAAGATCGCCTCCTGGGATCACTCCTTCCTGCTCTCCCTTCTGGAATTTTAATGCGATTGCCCTGGTGGACGAGCAAACGCGCGCTGGGTTAGGTTCTGCTCAAATGCAAAAAGGAGCTCGGCGAGGGACAAGATATCCGCTTCCAAGATGATGGTGGAGTAGTTGACGTAGGGGGAAAGCCGCTTCACATCGATGTATCAGCGGCGCTCGATCACCAGAAGAAACCGGTTGTGCGCGTTTGGTCGGAAGGGCTGAAC
>JBGTNO010000352.1:0-17749 GCA_041743065.1 Chthoniobacterales bacterium | reverse complement strand
GCCCGATCCTCCGAGGCGAGTGGCGGCTGCTGCCGCTGGTCGCTCTCGGCGCGATGGCGGCGGCCAGCTACACCCTCAGCGTGGGCCCGCCGCGGCTGAAGGATCTCCCGCTTCTCAAAACTCTGACCCCTCCGTTGGTCGTGACGGCGGCCTTTCTCCTCCCGCCCCTGCTCGAAGGCAGCCTCCCGTTTTCTCCGAAGGTGGCGGCGGTCGCCTGCTGGCTCGTGACCCTCCTGCTCGCCAATATGCTCATCTGCGACCGGCGCGATATCGCGGGCGACCGGCTTTCGGGCGTGCGCTCGATTCCCGCCGTCATCGGGGAAACGCCGGCCCTGCTCCTCGCCGGAGCCGCTGTCCTGCTGCATGGTCTCACCGCGGCGGTGCTGGCATTTTTAGACCCCGCCCAGCGCGCGCTTTGGCTGGGGCTGGCGCTTGGTGGGCTCGCTTGCGCCCTGCCCGTCGTGGCCGCCACGCGCCAACCGAGAGGGGAAACCTTCTACGAATGGATCGTGGAAGGCCTCTTCTTCGTGCCGCCCGCCTTGCTCTGCCTGGCCTCGCTCTGTTAAACCCTGCGGCAGCCGCGCCCGCCCGGACGCGCGTTTGAGAAAAACGGTTCTTCCACATGAACACCCTTACCTGGATCCTGATGGGCGCGCTTGTGCTGCTGCATTGCCTCGATCTCCTCGCCGACATCCTCAATCTCCGGTCGATAAATCCGAAGCTTCCCCGGGAGTTCGCCGACGTTTACGACGACGAGGAATACGCGCGCATGCAGCGCTATGAAGCCGCCGACACGCGCCTTGGCGCCGTCAAAACTTCGATCAAGCTGGCTATTCTCATCACGTTCTGGCTGCTCGGCGGCTTTCAGGCGCTCGACACCCTGGTCCGGGGAATGGTCGATGGGGCGCTCCCGCGGGGCCTGCTTTACATCGGCATCCTTTATCTCGGTGCGACGCTGATTTCCCTGCCGTTCGCCATTTATAATACCTTTGTCGTCGAGCAACGGTTCGGTTTCAACAAAACCAACCCCCTCACCTTCCTCTCCGATCAAATACGGGGACTGCTCCTGGCCAGCCTCCTGGGCGCCGTCCTGATTTCCCTGTTGCTCTGGCTCCTGGAGCGCATCGGGCCCGACGCCTGGCTCTGGGCCTGGATCGTGGTGAGCGGGGTCATGATCTGCATCATGTATATCGCGCCCGCGCTGATCCTGCCGCTTTTCAATAAATTCACCCCACTCGAAGATGGAGAGCTGAAAGAGGCGGTCCTCGACTATGCCCGGCGCGAACATTTCCCGCTGAAGGGACTCTATGTGATGGATGGTTCTCGCCGCTCCACCCGCGCCAACGCCTTCTTCACCGGTTTCGGGCGCACCCGCAAGATCGTCCTCTTCGACACTCTCATCGAGAAACATAGCACCGCCGAACTCCTGGCCGTGCTGGCCCACGAGATCGGACACTTCAAGCTGCACCATATCCAGCGCCACATGATCGTCGCCACGCTGAACCTCGGCCTGTTCCTCTACCTCGCCTCCTTCGCGCTCTACTCCCCCGCCCTGTTCACCGCGTTTGGCGTGCGGGAGCCTTCCACCTACGTGGGCCTGGCTTTATTCACCGTGCTCTTCTCACCGCTCAGCCAGCTCATCTCCGTGGGCCTCGGCTACATGTCGCGCCTCCATGAATATCAGGCCGACGCTTTCTCCGCCCGCACCACCGGTCAGCCCGAATCCCTCGTCTCCGCGCTCAAGCAGCTTTCCCGCTCGAATCTCACCAACCTCGCCCCGCATCCCCTGCAGGTCGCCCTGCATCACAGTCACCCGCCCGTCCTTTCGCGTATCCAAGCACTCCAGTCCGGCCCCATCGCCGCGAAGCCAAACCTCAAGGCGCGAGCGGACCGGCCACTCCGCGGATTTTAGCGCTGCAAACCGAGCCGAGTCCCTCTATCTTCGCCCGATGCCCCGCCGCGCCAGTTCCTCCCCTCACCCTCTCTGGTGGCTCCTTGCCCTCGGAGCGCTCGCCGCCGTGGCGGTGGGCGGCCACTACCTTTTCCGCGGCGTGGACGATCCCTACCGGACCGTCCCCGCGCTCGAGGTGGCCGCTTATCTGGAAAACGCCAACAGTCTCCGCGGCAATATTTACAAAGTGACGGGCACGATCCGCAATTCCCTCGCCTGGTCGGCCTCGCAGGGGCGGATGTTCTCGGTCGATATCCAGACAGCCACGGATAAAGAAGTGCTGCCCGTGCTGCTCCCGCCAAGCTTCAACACCATCACCATCCAGAAGGGACAGGAATTCCAGCTTCAAGTGGAAGTGGGGGCGAAAGGCATCCTCACGGTCAAGGATCTGCGGAAGGTATGAAACGTCTCGCTTATGCCCTGCTTTCCAGCCTGCTGGCCGCTCCGTTTCTCCTGGCGCAGGTGGCCGATCCTCCGGCGGCCGATCCCGCGCAAAGCTCGAAACCGCCCGCCTCCTCCGGCGATCCGGCCAAGGGAACCTCCAGTTTTCTGGGTAAGGACGTGCCTTTCCTCGATCCCGGCTCCGAAACCCTCACCTGGGACGGCAAAAGCTGGAACATCAACAACAACCGCCTTTTTCAGGCGCGTTTCGAGAAATACCTGAACGCCCCCGCCGAAGCCGCCGTCCAGGACAAGGTCTATCGCGATATTCTGCGGGCCATTCTCGAAAAGCTGGCGCCTTCGCGCGTGTCTCCCACCAGTCTGGACGAAGCCTACCAACTGCTGCCGAAGGCGTCCGATTACGAGATCGACGCGCATTTGTGCGATGCCCTGGCCGACGCGGTCTATTCCGTCTGGCAGGCGAAACGCGAGGATCGCCGACTGGCCGCCGCCAACGCCGCCATCGACGAGCGCATCAAAAAACTCGAGTGGAATTCCCAGGTCGCCTCCGAGACCCGGCTGAGAGGAGCGCCCCCGTCCAACAAAGCGGCCGCCGCCGCCTGGCAAAAAGAGCAGGCCTTGAAACGTGATCTCGTCATGCAGCCCTACGCCACCCGCCTGGTGGAGGCGCGGGCGACGATGCTGACCAACAAGGCGAAGCGCGAAGTCAGCGAGGTGCAGACGAAAATCGAATTTCAGGCGCTGATCGTGCAGCTTTTCCTGCAGCGACGTTTCCAGCACGTGCTCATCGGGACCCGCTTTTACCGCAATGTCTTCAACGACGGGGACACCCTCCTGCGGGTGTCCGACGACATGAAAAACCTCTTCGCCTCGGGCACCGGCATGCCGCCCACCGTCGGCCTGCTCGACTCGATGGCCAATGAGGCCATCCGCGACGCGGCGGAGGGCGTGAAGGCGTTCGATTTTTTGCGCGAGCGCAATGAAATGGAAAGCGCCACCAAACGCCTGGCCGAAGCCTTCGTCATCGGCGAATATCTGCCGCTCCTGCGCACCCTGCCGCGCGAGGCCAAACGCGACGCGCTCGCCTTCCAGCAAAAGGCCAACAAACTCATATCCGCGCTGGAAGTGAAGGACTACGCCCTCGCGGAGAGCCTGGTCAACGAGCTTTCCGCCACCGCCAAAGACTTCGACAGTTCCAAGGCCATGGCGGCCATCGAGACCGCCCGCACGGTCAGCTCCATGCATCTGGCCAAGGCCAAGACGGCCGCGGTGTCCGGCGACGCCGCCACCCTGGAAAACGAGCTGAAACAGGCCACCGAAATCTGGCCGCGCAATCCCGAGCTGGCCGACGTTTCCAAGCTCATCTTTTCGCAGGCCGATGTGCAGCAGAAGGCGCTGATGGATCTCGATCAGCTGCTCAGTCAGAAAAACTACCGGCAGATTTCCGATGAGAAGGTGCGCTTTATCGCCGCCGCCGCCCTGTATCCCGAGCGGCAGGAGCGGCTCATCGAAGTGCTGGGCGATGTCCAGAAAATCGACGCGGCCCTCATTCAGGCGACGGAGATTTCGCGCCGCGGCGACCAGGCCGGCGCCTGGGAAGTGGTCGAGCGCATTTCGGAGGAGTTTCCCGACGATCCAAAGCTCAATCAGAAGCGCGCCGACCTCACCACCCAGGCGGCGGATTTTGTGCGCACCCTGCGCCGGGCCGAGGCCCTGGAGGAAGATGGGCAGACCGGCTCCAGCCTGGCGTGGTATCTCAAAGCTGAATCGATTTACCCGCTCAGCGATTACGCGCAGGAGGGCGTGACTCGACTGGTCAACGAGATCATGCCCGAAGCCAACATCCACGCAGACGTGCCCGCCCAGTAGCGGCGCGCTACCCTAGCGAGCTGGCCACCAACCGGGCGCAAGCCGGGAGGAGCGCGCGGCGAGACGGGGTGAGGGAAAGAGAGGACGCCTCCCGCCAATTAAAGTGACGCTGGTCTCTGACTGGCGGCGGATGGCGCTTTGGCGTCTCTATCGGTCAGGCAAGGGAGAGAAACTAGCCGAGCGCACCTCCGGCTTGAGCGCCTGGCGCACGCGCGTGTTATGAATGAGGTGCTCGATCGATTCCTGAAGCGAGGACATGGTGAACGGCTTGCCGAGCAGCAGCCCGCCGATGGATTTGATAAAATAGTCGATCTTCGGACTGCTCGCGTGCCCGGTCATGAAAATAAAGCGGGCGCACAGGTACGGCTTGGTCCGTTCCGTGGCGAGGTAGAAAAGATCGCCCGTCATCTTCGGCATCATCATATCGCAGAGGATGGCATCGAAATCCTCTTTGAGCAGCGCCTTCACGCCATCGATCCCGTTCACCACCTTCACCACCGCATACCCGCTGGCGGCGAGAAACTCGGTCAGAAGCTCCGAAAACGCCGGGTCATCCTCCAGGACTAGAATTCGCGGAGGTTTCTGTCCGATCCGGGCCAGGGTAAAGGGGTTGAAGGGCAGTTCCATTGCTACAAAAGTCGGTCGTTACCAAAGATACCCATCCTTAAGCACGTTCAGCGCCAATCTGAGCGCGGTCTGAACTCACAACATCCCGAGCTGCCCGCGATAGACCCAGGTGAGACCCTTGAGGCCAAGTTCGCGAATATGAAAAGGTTTGCCGACGAAATCGTTGCCGCCTTGCAGGGTTGATTTGACCTTGTTTTCGATCGAGTCCATGCCGGTCACGAAAATGATCGGCGTGCGGCGATGCCCGGGTAGATTGCGGATTTTCTGGCCAACATCCCACCCCGTCACCTCCGGCAGGCGCACGTCGATAAAGACGAGGTCGAACTTCTCTCGGGCGAGAGCCTCGATCGCCGCCTGCGGGTCGCCGGAGCCCGAGGCGGGCAGGCCGGCCAATTCCAGGGCGCTGACGATGGCGTCGAGCACATCCGGCTCGTCATCGATGGCCAGGACGTGCGGCTCGGCCAATCCGAGGGTCTCGCGCATGCGCCCGGGCTCGACGAGCTGGCTCAGAAAATCGAAAGTCTGGGAAACGGTCCGCAGGGTTCCCTGGTTAATCCGCTCGGGCGTGCCGTGGAGATCGCCGAGCAAGCCCTCAAGGGCGGAGGTGAGGGTGTAAACCGCCCGGAAAACGGTGCTCCGCGCGGTCCCGGCCATGGTGCGCGTGCGTTGGCGGAGATTTTCGAGGCACGCCAGATCGGAGGGATGGCGGATGAGATACTGGAGATCGCCGCGGGCCTCGCTGATGACGCCCGGAAATTTCGCCAGAGTCTGGCAATCCTCGGCCACCACTTCATCGGGAAAAACCATCGGTTCGTCGCGGCGAGGGGCGGCGGGATTTTGTTTGCGGCCGATCCAGAGCGGTCGGTCGATGGCGGACCCTTTCTCTGCGCGCTCCCCCGTTTCTCCCGGCGAGTCCGCTCCCGGCGAGTCCGCGTCGAGCCGGTGCTGCATGCGCTGTTCGATCTTGGCTCCCGCCCGGCGGGGCCGAAGTCCTCGCGCGGTTTCAGCTTTGGCGGCTCCGCCTCGTCCGTGGAAAAAGGGATCATCGACCGAATCGCCAGAGGGCGCGGCGGGCGGGTTCTGGAAAGCGGCTTCCATCGCCTCGATGCGCTGGTGGAGCGCGTCGATTTCGGCGAGCTGGCTTTGAAAGGTCTCGTCGGTGACGGTGAGACGCTGCATGGCGGCGTCGAGGTCGGCGTGCGCTTTGTCCCGGTCGCGGCGAAGTTGCCCGATCGTTTCCGTGCTGCTTTTGGTCAGCGCGCGGAGTTCCGCTTCGGTCTGGTCGAGCCGGATGCTTTCTTGATCCCGCTCCTTTTCCAGCGCGTTGGCGCTCTCGCGCAAGGTTTGGACTTCCCGGCCGATGGCTTCGTTTTTCGATTTCTGATCTTCGGCGCTGGACTGCCGCGAACTCAGCTCTCGCTCCAGGCGACCGGCGCGCTCATTCTCGGCGGCGGCGGCTTTTTCCGCGGCTTCCAGACGCTGGCGGAGGGAGGGCAAATCGCCGGCGGCGGCCCTGGCATCCTGCACGGCGCGCGCGAGCTGATTGCGCTCGTTCTCGAAAGCGCCCATTTTTTCGATGAGCCGGGTTTTCTCGGCGGCAAATTCCTCGGCGCTCTGGGTTTGCGCGGTCTGCTGGTGGCGGAGCTGATCGCGCTCGGCTTCGGCGGCGGCCAGTTGAGACCGGACCTGATCCAGCTCGGCGGCGAGCCCGTCGCTGGTCTGGGCGACCGCGGCGCGGGCGGCCTGGTGCTCATCGAGCTGACCGACCATGGCCTGCTGCTGATGGCGGAGAGTCTCGCATTCCTTCGCCAGGATCTCGCCCTGAGAGCGCGCTTCCTCCAGCTCCCGCCGCAGATTCTGAAGATCGGCCTGGGCCTGCTGGGCTTCCCGGCCGCTGCTGGAAACGGCTTCATGTTCGTGGGCCAGTTTTTGCTCGAGGGATTGCTTGTCGGCTTCGAGGGCGGCGAGGCGGCGCCCGCGTTCCTCGAGATCCCCGCGGCGTTCGGCTAAATCTCCCTCTATCTCGCCGTGGAGCATCTTCATTTCGCCCCGCGCTTTCTCCAGTTCGCCGGTGCGGACTTCGAGCTGGGTCCGCGCTTCCTGGCGTTCCCGCTCGACTTCGTCGGATTTTCGGCGGGCTTCCTGGAGCTGGGCGCGGGTGGTTTCGAGCTCGCCGTGGGCGGCTGCTTTGGCCTGGCGGAGATCCTCGAGTTCTTGCTCCAGGCCGCTGCGGCCGCTCTCGCGCTCGGCGAGCTGTTTCTCGATATCCTCACGCTGCCGCTGGTGGCTGGCGGCGGACTCGCGGGCTCCTTCGAGTTGACGTTGGGCGTCTTCGCGCTGGCGAGCCGCTTCCGCCAGCTCGGCCTCGAGACGCGCCTGGGTCTGCCCGGCTTCGGCTTGGCGTGCAGTCTCGGCTTTCCGCGCGTCGGTCGCCTCGGCTAGTTTGGTTTCCAGTTCTTGGCGGATGTTGATGAGGGCGAGAACCTGGGTGCGCTGCTCTTCGAGTTTGCTCTCGATCGCGCGGAGGGTCTCGGGGTCCGGCGCGACGGCGACTTTGGCTTTGAGTTCGACCGCTTCGGCGGCGGCGAGGTCGGCGGCTTCGGTCGCGGCATCCCGCTCCCGGAGCAGGGCCTCGTTGCGCGCATGAATCAGATCGCGCGCTTCCCGAAGCGAGGCGACCTGGCTCTGAAGTTTGCGCATGTCTGCTGGGGGAGGTTCGGCGGTCCGGCCCGAGGAAACCGGATCGCGATGGAAGAAGGCGGCGATGTTTCCGAAACGGAGGGCGGCGGATTGGTCGAGATTCTGCCGGGTGATCTGGGCGCCGTTGACGTAGGTGCCGTTGGTGGAGCCCAGATCTTCGAGCACGAAGGTGTCATCCTGCCGGAAGAGGCGGGCGTGAAAAATCGAGACGGAGCCATCCTTGATCTGGATCTTGTTGCTGGCGCTCCGGCCGAGGCTGAGTTCGTCGCCCGTCAGCTCATGCGTCACGTCCCCGATATTCGGAACTGAAATCTGGAGCTTTGGCATGGGAGACGGGCAATGAAATTACGAGTCGGGCGGTCCGAGCCCGATTTCAAGCAAGACTAATGCCGGGAGGCTTCCTCCACGATATCATTTTCGGGAGGTTGGGCCATCGATGACCTGCATCTTCGCGCTTTCCTCGCGGCGGGCTCTCACCGAAGGTGCGGGCTCTTTCACACTGCCGCCATGTCTTCCGATCGAACTTTTTTTCTGACCCCGGCGCTCTCGCTCTGGAAGCGGGAGGTGGTGCGTTTCCTGCGCCAGCGCAATCGCATCGTCAGCGCGCTGGCGACGCCGCTGGTCTTCTGGCTGCTCATCGGTTCGGGGCTGAACTCAAGCTTCCGGATGGGTGAAGGGCCGGTGCGGATGAGCTACCTCGAGTATTTTTTTCCGGGCACGATTATTCTGATCATGCTCTTCACCGCGATCTTCGCCACGATCTCCATCATCGAGGATCGCCGGGAAGGGTTCCTGCAATCGGTGCTGGTGGCACCGGTCTCGCCGGGCAGCATCGTGCTGGGGAAACTGCTGGGCGGCACGACTCTGGCGCTGCTGCAGGCGGTGCTCTTCACGCTGCTGGCGCCGACGATCGGGATCGGGCTGTCCTGGCTGATCATGGCGAAACTGCTGGCGGCGTTTTTTGTGGTCGGCCTGGGCTTGACGGGCCTTGGTTTTCTCTTCGCCTGGCCGATGGAATCGACGCAGGGCTTTCATGCGCTGATGAATCTGCTGCTGATGCCGCTCTGGCTGATGTCCGGCGCGCTCTTTCCCTCGCCTCCGCCGAATTCGTGGGTCTATTGGGTGGTGCTGCTGAATCCGGTGACCTACGGTGTGGCGGCGGTCCGGCGCGCGCTCTACGCGAACGATCCGGGGGTGGCGGCGCTGCCGTCGTTTGGGGTGGCGCTGGCGGTATCGGCCGGTTTCGCGCTCCTCACCTACTTGCTGAGCTACCGGCTGGTGCAACGCCGCCGCAAGGTGACCGGCTAGCATGGAATATCACGAACTGGAGAGCCGTTTGCGGGGCGCGATCCGGGAGAATCTCTCGCCGGATGAGTTTGCGGAGCTGGCGCTGAAGGTCTTCCGTTTTCAGCGCGAGCGCAACTCGCCCTATCGGGCCTATTGCGAGAGGCAGGACATCCCGCCGACCCTGGATGACTGGACGCAAATCCCGGCGGTGCCGCAGACCATTTTCAAGCGCTACGAGTTGCGATCTTTCCCGGTGGGGGAAACGAACGCCATCTTCCACACCAGCGGCACGACGGGCGAAGGCTACGGGCGGCACTTTTTCCACTCGCTGTCGCTCTATCGCGCGGCGGCGC
The DNA here is from genome assembly GCA_041743065.1 of Chthoniobacterales bacterium. Taxonomy (GTDB): domain Bacteria; phylum Verrucomicrobiota; class Verrucomicrobiia; order Chthoniobacterales; family Chthoniobacteraceae; genus JBBSOD01. Next base: position 8,560 of record JBGTNO010000352.1, on the reverse strand, counting down.
TGGCCGGTTTTCGCGCGCTGGGGCTGCCCCGGCTGCGGCAGATCAGCTTGATCGCACCCCCGGCGGAGGCTCCGCATTCTTCGCTGAGCCGGATGATGGAATTTCTGGCGGAGGAAACGGAGACGCGGATTGAGGTGATGACCGCCCGCGGGCTGGACCTGCCCGCGCTGGAAGCGGCGGTCACCGCCTCGGGCGAACCGGTGCTCCTGCTGGGAACGGCCCTGGCGTTTCTGCACTGGGTGCAGGCGATCGAGGCCTCGGGTCGGACAATCGTGCTGCCGCCGGGCAGTGTGATTTTCGAGACGGGCGGCTACAAAGGCAGCGGCGAGACGTTCACCCGCGCGCAGATCTACGCGCGGCTGGAGGCCTCGCTGCACGTGCCGGCCCGGTCGATCGTGAATGAATACGGGATGACGGAGACCAGCTCGCAGTTTTACGCCTGGGGCGACGGTGAACCGCATGCCGGCGGACCCTGGGTGCGGGCGCGGATCGTCGATCCGGAATCGGGACGCGAAGCCGCGATAGGAGAAACTGGGCTGATCCAGGTTTACGATTTGGCCAATCTGGGCTCGGTGCTGGCGGTCGAGACCCGCGATCTCGCCGTCCGGCGGGAGAAGGGTTTTCAATTGGCGGGCCGCGATCCCGCCGCTTTGCCTCGCGGCTGTTCGCGTCCGGCGGGGGAGCTGCTTGCCAAAAGCAACCCTTGATCCGAAGATATCGGTCACCCTTTGCGCATGAAAAAAACGATCCTCCTCGCACTCAGCCTCCTCGTTTATCCCAACCTGCGCGCTCAGGATCCGGGGCCGCGGACAACGCTGGCGGTCGAACCAAGCTCCGAGGATCCGATTTCGGCGCCGCCTTCTCCTCCGGTCGATGCCACCCTGGTAGTGGCACCGCCGGCCACCACGGGCCTTCCGACGATCGAGATGAAAGTGGCGAAGGCCGCGCCCGTGAACGAGCGGGAAGCGATCACGCGCTTGCAGGTGTTTCTCGATAATAAAATGTTCGGGCCAGGCAAGATCGACGGGGCGTGGGGAGAGTTCACGGCCAAGGCTTACGAGCGTTATCAGGAAGCGAACGGGCTGCCGGTGACGCCCGACCCGCAGAAGCTGCCCTGGAACCAAATCGGCGCGGACCTGCCGATGGATGAAATCGGCGACATTTACACGCAGTACGAAATCACGCCGGAGGATCTGAAATTTGTCGGCGACCTCCCCCGCTCGCTGGTGGCGCAGGAGAAAATGGAACTTCTCCCCTACACCTCACTGCTCGAACTGATGGGAGAGCGCTACCACTCCGATCCGTCGCTGCTGGAAAAGCTGAACATCCGCTCGAAACCCAGCAATTGGAAAGTGGGCGACATCGTTTGGGTGCCCAATGTGGAGCCTTTCAAAATCGCGGAGGTGAAACAGATCGCCAAACTGCCGAAGCGGGAGGATTTCCTCGAGCGGCTGATTCACATTGATACCAGCATCAATATTCTGGAGCTCAAGCAGGGCGACAAGCTGCTGGCGTCCGTGCCGATCACGCCCGGCTCCTCCAGCCTGCCCGCTCCCAAAGGCACCTGGAGAATCCTCGGCATCGCGGAGTATCCCTGGTTCCGGCACGACGAAAGCGTCCTGAACCACGGCGTCCGCAGCAATAACTTCCACAACATCCCTCCCGGCCCCAACAGTCCGGTCGGGGTGATCTGGATGGGTCTGAACAAGCCGGGTATAGGCATTCACGGCACCAACAACCCGAATACGATTGGCCGGGCCGGCAGTCACGGCTGCATCCGCGTGGCCAACTGGGACGTGATCCGATTGTCAAAAATGGTCACCGAAGGCATGACCGTGCAAATCGACTAAGTTGATCACGCGGAGACGCGGAGATTTCGAAAACTTTCGTTTTCCCCCTCTCCGCGAACTCCGCGTCTCCGCGTGAGCCCTATAACTTCCCGCCGATGAACTTTTCCAGCTTCACGATGTCGGCGGCAAACTTGCGGATGCCTTCGGCCGTTTTCTCGGTGGCCATGGCGTCGTCGTTGAGCAGATAGCGGAACCTCTTTTCGTCCAGATCCAGCTTTTTGAGGTCCGCGTTTTGCGCGCTGTGGGCCTCGAGCTTCTTCGAAACCTCGGCGTCGGACTCGGACAGCTTTTTGAGTAAGTCGGGGCTGATGGTCAGCAGATCGCAGCCGGCCAGCTCGACGATCTGGCTGGTGTTGCGGAAACTGGCGCCCATCACCTCGGTCTCGTAGCCGAACTTTTTGTAATACTGATAGATCTCGGTGACGGAAATGACGCCGGGATCTTCGGCGCCCGTGTATTCTTTGCCGGTATCGGCTTTGAACCAATCGTAAATGCGTCCGACAAACGGGGAAATGAGCCGCACTTTCGCCTCGGCACAGCGCACGGCCTGCGCGAGCGAGAAGAGCAGGGTCAGGTTGCAGTGAATGCCCTCTTTCTCGAGATGCTCGGCGGCGGCGATGCCTTCCCAGGTGGAGGCGATCTTGATCAGCACGCGCTCGCGCGAAATGCCCTTCTTTTCGTAGAGGCCGATGAGCTGATGCGCCTTGGCGATGGTGCCTTCCATATCGAAGGAAAGGCGAGCATCGGTCTCGGTGGAGACCCGGCCCGGCACGATCTCCAGGATCGCCGCCCCGAAAGCCACCAGCAGGTGATCAATCACCTCCTCCACGCGCGCGGCTCCGGTCAACGAGCTACCCTTGGTGTCAGCGAGCGCCTTTTCCAATAAATGGCCATACTCGGACATCTGGCTGGCCTTGAGGATCAGGCTCGGATTGGTGGTCGCATCCTGCGGCTGGAATTCCCGCATCGTCTCGAAATCGCCGGTGTCGGCCACGACTTTGGTGAATTGTTTGAGTTGATCGAGGGTGGAGATTTGAGTCGCGGTAGTCATGGCTAGGTGAGTGGCTGGTAAAATCTAGGGCAGTCGGCGCTCTCCGGCAATGGCCTTCCACCACCTGGCCTTCCGCGACCGCGATTTTCAGCCGCTCAAGGTGCGCTTACCGCTCCGCAGGTTCGGTCGTCACGTAGCTGAGCAGATCATGCTGGAGCTCCGGCCCGTGCAGGACGGAAATATCGCCGGTCGTTTCCAGCACCACGGCCCGGACTTCCCGGAGATTCATCACGTTTGCCTCGCGCAGTTTCGCGTAAATATCGGCCTCGGTGACTCGGGTCCGTGCCATCTCCGCGCGGCAAAACTCGCCCTCCCGCATGAGCAGCGCCGGCTGATTTTCGAGATAGCGCCGGATAAATCCGCCTTGGCGCCGCCCCAGAGCAATGAGAGCCTGGACCAGGAGCAAAGCTGTCACGCCGACCGATGATTGAAGAAAGGACGTCCACTCGGTCGCCGAAGCCGCGTTAGCCAGCAGCGACCCGGTGGCCACCGTCGAAACGAAGTCGAAAGCGGTCATTTTCGAAAACGAGCGCAGGCCCACGATCTGCACGGTGACGGCGATCCAGACCAGGGCCAGCGGACCGAGCAGGACCGACCGCAGGATCAGATCGAGGAGCGGCAGACCGGATACAAACATTGGCCCGGATATCTGGCGCGCGCGCGTTTGGTCCTGTCAATCACCGACTGTCCAGTCCCAGCCGCGCCAGGTCCGCCGTTTCTCTGAGGAACAGCCGCCGCCCCGACTTGCCCCGAATCTCCTATGCCCACAAGACGCAACCTGGGGCAGCCGTAATCTTATGAAAAAACTTCGCCTATCTCTTCTCACCGCCACCGCCCTCGGTCTGCTCGCCACCAGCCCGCGGACTCAGGCCCAAACCACCACCGCCACCGATTCAATGACCACGGAAACCGAAGCGGCGGCCAGCGCTACCGCGACCACGCCGGCGACCACCGCCAAACCGGTTGGCGTCAGTGTAAACAAAAATGGCATGGTGGACACCGGCACTGCTCGCGCGACCTCCACCAGTGGTGGACGGGTGGTTTCGACGGGCGACCGCAGCGCCGCCGTGGATGGCGACATCACCACCAAACCCGGCGAAAACGCGGCCATGGATAACGACATCACCACCAAGGCGGATGGCACGGCGGCGACCGATGGCGATATCACGACGAAGCCGCCCCGTGACGCCAACATGGATGGCGACATCACCACCAAGCAGGACTAGCGAACTGCCATCGGCGCACTGAAAAGGTCCAGCTCCAGATGAGCTGGGCCTTTCCGCTGCCCGGATAACGCGGATACCTCAAAGCAGGCGCTGACCTCTCGCTGGGCGGAACAGATCACTTCCAGGGCGGTGTCGGGCACTTCCTGGCGGACGGTGCCGATCGCCAGCTCCGGCGTATTGCAGTCGCGGCTGAGGTGACCCAGCACCACCCGCTCCAGTCCACCTTCCACCAGTTCGCGGACCACTCTCGCCGCCGCCTGATTGGAAAGATGGCCATGGCGCGACATGATCCGCTGCTTGATCGACCATGGCCTCTTGGTATCCTCCTGCAGCAGCTTTTCATCGTGATTTGCCTCCAAAATTAGAGTCTGAACGGCGCGGACTCGTTCCATCACCAGACGAGTGGCCAAGCCCAGATCGGTCAGCAGCCCGAGAGAACGACCGGCGTTTCGCAGCGTGAATCCCACCGGGTCCATCGCATCGTGAGGCACACTGAACACCTCGATATCGATGTCTTTGATAGAAAACTCACGTCCGGTGGCGAAGATCCGCCAATCTTTCCGGCAGCCGGCGTCGCGGTCGCGCAAAGCATTCGCGGTGAGGGCGTTGCCATAGATCGGAACCGGAACCTTTCGGCACAGGACTTCCACGCCCCGCGCATGATCCTGATGCTCGTGGGTGAGGAGAATGCCATCCAGTTCCTCCACCGCGAGGCCGAGCGATTCGAGCCGCACCGTGATCTGGCGGGCGCTGAGGCCGCCATCCAGCAACAACGTGCAGTGTTCCGACTGGACGACCGCGCAGTTTCCCGCGCTGCCGCTGCCGAGAACCGTGACCCTGAACATGGGCCTATCTTGGACCGCCTCGGGCAGAGGTCAAATCCGGACTCCGAAAACCGCCTCGGCCCGAAGCTTATTCCGTAACCTCCGCGCCTCCGTGTCTCCGTGGTTTCTTCTCCCCTTCGCCGAGCGCGAGGATTTTCGTCTTTTTGGCCCCGTAATCGAGAGCGTGAAACGACCGCAATTCCTCCACGCGGCGCATCCCGTTCAAGGTGTCGAGAAAATGGGTGTAGGTGGAGGCCAGCTCCATCGTTTCCAGATACCGGCCGCGCAAATTTGGGTCGCGATAGGCTCTCAAATTTTTTCGGGAAAACAGGTGAAAGCGCAACCAGCGTCGATCCGCCCGGGAAACCTTCTGCGTTTTCCGAAAGAAGGCCACGAAAAGCAGAAGCACACAGTAAGTATCCACCGAGCCCTGCACTTCCAGATTTCGCGCGAAGTCTTCGCTCCGCAGTTCGCGCACACCGGCCTGAAAATTGAGCGAGGCATGGAGGGCGTGATTGATTTCCTCCACGAAAATGATGAGCGAACGGATGTTATGATCGCCGATACCGCTGCGCGGGTCGTGGCGTTCGAGCTGCTCGATCAGCCACCGCGAATAATAGATGCCGACATAGAGCCGGTCCTCCGAGGTGCGCAGGAACGTGCAGGCGAGGTGGCTCAATTCGCGAGCCGAAGCGCCCGCCGCCCGCGCGAGCTGGCCGCAGCGCCGCCGATCGATCAGGCAGTCCTCCAGATTGATCCCGGTCTGCGCGTAGGTGCGCTCGAACAATCGCTGGATCTCGCTGAACAGGGTCGCGTTCATTAAATAATTCCCCGGCAGGCGAAATCATCACCGAAGCTGAGGATGTTGTCGGCGAGGCGATTCAGCGCCAGCCGGATCTCGCGGAAACGCTCGGCGAGCAGGGCCATCACCTCCGCAAGATCCCATTGCCGGGCCACGCGATCCTCGGAGGCGACCAGGTAATTACTGCGCCCCATTTCTTCGTAGAAACTTACCGGCGGCGCGCCCCGCTGATGCCGTCGCTCCACGTTCTCATGGAAAATGCCGCTGACAAAAAGCGCGTGATTGGCAATGTGCGACCGGATCAGGAAGGCCTGCAGGGGCGTCGCCTTCCGCAGCGCGAGCAGCATGTCGGTAAGATAGATTCCACCGGACTGCTCCAGTTGCGCCGGACCGTGCAACGCCGCCGCTTTTGAGAAAGTCTCCAGCAGGGAGGCGATATAATCGCAGACCAGGCGGCTGCAGCCGCTGCTTTTCAGGACATGACTGGTCAGAATGTAAAAGTAAAACTGTGGCGAAATAGACAGTTGTCCCGTTTCATTCAGCACGGCGCGGACGAGCGATTCGTCGTCCAGAATGGCATCACGGGAATCCTCGTCCGTGAGCAGCGCGGCCAGGTGATCTGAATTGCGGGTGTTTTTCCCGAGTGACTTCACCACGAAATCGAAATCGCACGCAGTGAACCGGTTCCGACAATTGGCTTGTATCATCGGAACTCATGGGAGAGCACTCGCCATGCCAGGACATCAAGCGGATAGACAGGCCAGTTTGCCGGTTTGAGCAAAAGGTGCCTTGCGATGCGCGAACCCGCCTCTGGAGCGTCGCTGATATCGACTTCCTCTCCAGAGGAGAAAACCTCCGATTTTGCGGTGTTTCCCAGACGTTTCTCCAGGCAAAGGAGATGAAAGCGCAGCGTTTCGTAGGGGGGTTGCCCCCTCCCGAATCTGGGTGAACCACGCCCTTTCCGCCGCCTCCCCCCCGGGACGGGGACATCCGCTCTCCGCGAAACGGGTCGAAAACCGCCCGGCTGCGTTACCGCTTGGAGAACTGGAATCGCTTGCGAGCGCCGGGCTGGCCGGACTTCTTCCGCTCTTTCATCCGCGGATCGCGGGTGAGTAAACCCTCTTCCTTCAACTGGGCGCGGCTCTCGGCGTTCATCTCGACCAGCGCGCGAGCGATGGCCAGGCGAACCGCACCGGCCTGACCCATGGGGCCGCCACCGGAAGCGTTCACCCGCAGATCGTACTGATTCATCAGGTTGAGCGAGTGCAGCGGCTGCAACACGGTGTTTTGGAGCTGCGCGGTCGGGAAGTAGTCCTCGAAGGACTTGCCGTTGACCTCGATGCTGCCCCCGCCCTGCGTGATGCGGAGACGAGCGACGGCGGTTTTGCGGCGGCCAGTGGCGACGAAAGTTTCAGCCATAATAAGAGTGCGTTATTGGAAAATCAGGCGAGGGCGATCGGCTGGGGCCGCTGCGCCTCGTGCGGATGCTCGGTGCCGGCGTAAACCTTCAGCTTGGTGTAAAGAGCGCGCCCGAGGCGATTGTGCGGGATCATGCCGCGAACGGCCCGCTCGACGAGCAGTGCCGGGCGGCGCTCCCGGCGCTGGCGCACGGTTTCGGATTTGTGACCGCCGACATAGCCGGAATAGCTGGTGTAAACCTTGTCGGTTTCTTTTTTGCCGGACACGCGGACCTTGTCGGCGTTGATGACCACGACGAAATCGCCGGTATCAACGTGCGGCGTGAAAATCGGCTTTCCTTTGCCGCGAAGCAGATTCGCCGCCTTGACCGCGACCTGGCCCAAAATTTCATCTTTGGCATCGATGATCCACCACTTGCGATCCACTTCATTTGCTTTGGCTGAGAAAGTCTTCATATCCCGAAAAAGGGTCGGCAAACTAGTAAGCCCCCCGCGGTAAGTCAAATGTTTTCGGCGGAAATGTCGGCGACGGTTCAAAAGTGGAATTGTTGCCGGTTCAAAAGTGAACAGTGGCTCAGAGGCTGAAATCACCTAGTGGCGGGGGCCAAACGTCGGTTGGAGGTTGGTCGAGAACCCAGAAACGGCGACCGGGATGGTACACGATGGTGACGCGCTTGCGGAGTGTAGGCGAGATCTCGTAGTTGCGGCCCTCGAAGTCGATGGTGTGGTCGTTATTGACGCGGCGGGACGTGCGTAGCGAGAGGTGGAGGTCGAGAAGAGCGGCGGGCGGGGTGGGACGCATGCGCCCCTCGCCCCGGAGCGACTGCATCTCCCAGACTTCCTGGGGGATCTTGCCGAGGGAGCGGTTCACCTTGCGGTTCTGGCGGGCGATCTCCATCTGGAGGATTTCGTCGGCCTGCTCCCAGGTCTCGGCGCGGGCGTGTGCTAGCAGGGTGACGAGCCGTTTCTGGAAGGTGCCGAAGCGTCGCTCGATCTTGCCCTTCGCCTGCGGGGAGGCCGCAACCCAGTGGGCCGCGCCGAGGCCGAGGAGGGCGCGCTGGAACTCGCTCCTCGGGTCGCAGTGGTCGTGAGTGGAGCTTGGCCCGAAGAGGCTCAGGCCGTCGGTGTAGACGGTCTCCGGCAGTCCCCAGCGCTCGAAGGCCTCGCGGAAGTGCTCGAAGTGGTTCCAAGTGGTGTCCGACCTCACGAAGCGGCCGGCGAGGTTGAGGCCGGAGGCGTCGTCGACGGTGAGCAGGAGGGTCTGCTTGGAGGGGGCGGGCCACCACTGGTGGACGGAGCTGTCGTGCTGCCAGAGCTCGCCGATACGGGCGCGGCGGAAGCGGCGGTGGGCGCGGGGCTTGCTGGCCGGGGAGGGCACGAGGTGCGCGT
>JBGTNO010000351.1:0-4616 GCA_041743065.1 Chthoniobacterales bacterium | reverse complement strand
GGCTGCGGAGCCGCCTTCGAAGAGCTGGACCCGCGCATTTTCTCCTACAACTCCCCGCACGGCTGGTGCCCGGAATGCCGCGGCTTCGGCGAGGTCTGGAAGATCTACGAAAATCCGCGCGCCGAGACCGAGCTGGAGAAGGAGATGGACGCCGAGCGGCAGCACGGCTGGCTCGATCCCGATTCGGCCAAGCCCTGCCCAACCTGCCACGGCGCGCGCATCAACGAGACGGCGCAACACGTGCGCATCGCGGACACCTCCATCGACATGCTGGCGGCGTGCTCGGTGCGGGCGGCGGGGGAGTTTCTCGGGAGTCTGAAACTGGCCGGACGGCAGAAACTAATCGCGGACGATTTGCTGATCGAGATCGGGCAGCGGCTGCATTTCATGACCACGGTGGGGCTGGATTATCTGGCGCTCGATCGTTCGGCCAAGACGCTGAGCGGCGGCGAGTCGCAACGCATCCGCCTGGCCGCGCAGCTCGGCTCGAACCTGAGCGGCGTGCTTTACGTGCTGGACGAGCCGACCATCGGCCTGCACCCGCGGGATAACCGCCAGCTCCTCGATACGCTGGAAGCGCTGAAAACAAAGGGCAACTCGCTCCTCGTCGTGGAACACGACGAGGACACGATGCGGCGCGCGGATGTCATCATCGATCTCGGACCGGGCGCGGGCCTGAACGGCGGCGAGGTCGTCGCGCAGGGTACGCTGCCGGAGATTCGGCGGGTGAAGAACTCGGCCACGGCGCGTTGCCTCAAGACGCCGATGCCGCATCCGAGCCGCGGCCAGCGCCGTCCGCTCGACGCCGTGAAGGACTGGATTGAGGTGAAAGGCGCGCGCGCCCATAATCTGCAATCGGTCGATGCGCGCATTCCGCTAGGACGGCTGACGGTGGTCAGCGGCATCAGTGGCTCGGGCAAAAGCAGCCTGGTGCGCGGGGTGGTGCGCCCGGCCGTTGCGGAAGCGATCACGCGGCAGCGCAAACGGAAGACCAAGCAGGAGCAGCCGTGGGACGCGGTGCTCGGGGCCAAGGCGCTCGAAGCGGTTTACGAGGTGGATCAATCGCCCATCGGCAAGACTTCGCGCTCCACGCCCGCGACCTACATTAAAGTTTTCGACGAAATCCGCAAAGTCTTCGCCCAGCTCCCGCTGGCGCGGATGCGCGGCTATACCGCCAGCCGTTTCTCCTTCAATGCCGAAGGCGGCCGTTGCGAGACCTGCAAGGGGCAGGGCGTGATCAAGATCGAGATGAACTTCCTGCCGGCGAGTTACCTGCCGTGCGGCGATTGTCACGGCAAACGCTATAACTCGGCCACGCTGGAAGTCGAATACGACGGGAGAAGCATCGGCGACGTGATGGAGATGACCCTGGAGCAGGCGGCGGAATTTTTCCAGCCGCACCCGAGGATTCGGCGTCCGCTTGGGCTGCTGGTCGAGACTGGACTCGGCTATCTCAAGCTCGGCCAGCCGAGTCCGACGCTGAGCGGCGGCGAGGCCCAACGTCTGAAACTGGTGAGCGAGCTGACGCGCGGGGTGGGACGGGACGAGAACACGCGGATGAAACGCGGCGTTTCAAAATCGATGCTCTATCTGCTGGAGGAACCGACCATCGGTCTGCACATGGCGGATGTGGAGCGGCTGCTCGATGTTTTCCATCGGCTGGTCGATGAAGGGCACACCGTGGTGGTGATCGAACATAACCTGACCGTGATCGCCGACGCGGACTATGTGATCGATATCGGTCCCGAGGCCGGGAACGCGGGCGGGAGGCTGGTCGCGGATGGCACGCCTGAAGACGTGGCGAAAAGCAAGGAAAGCCGGACCGCGCCGTTTCTGCGGGAGGTGCTGGGCCATAAACTCGCGCCCCTGGAGGGCACCGCACCGTCGGTGCCATCGCCGCCCAGGAAGCGACGGCGCGCTTCCCTCCCAGTTAAATAAAAAGCCGCCCGCGCCTGCTCCCGGAGGCACGAGCGGCTGTTGAGTTGTTGACTAGGCGAGAGCGGCTTTGTTGACGCTGGTCTCCGCGAGTTTGCTTAGCTTGGCGTCGGTCTTTTCCTCTTCGTCGATATTCTGCTTGAGCAGCTTGAGCGCTCCATCTTCGCCGATCAATTTTGCCCAGGTGCAAAGCGTTCCGTAAGTCGCGATCTCGTAATGTTCCACTTTTTGCGCGGCGGCGATGAGGGCGGCGTCCTTGACCGAAGACTCCATCTTTTCCTGGATGATTTCCTCGCCTTCTTCGAGCAGGCCCTTCATCGCTTTGCAGACCTTGGTCTTGGCTTTCTGGCCCAGAGCTTCGAAGGCTTGCTCGATCCGGCCGACTTGCGTTTTGGTTTCGGCCAGATGGTCTTCGAAACCCTTCTTCAGCTTCGGAGACGTGGCGGCTTTGACCATTTTGGGCAGCGCCTTTACCAGTTGCTTCTCAGCGTGATAGATGTCCCGCATTTCTTCGATCAACAATTCGCGTAAGGTATCCATAGTAAACAGCAATCGGGCTGATTTATCCCGATGGCCGCCTGGGGCGATCACTCAGGGCAAACTATTACTCGCCGAGCGCTTCCCGCATGAGGCGAAGCTGCTCGAGGCGCGAGCGCCAGTCGGCCTCGCGCTGGCGATGTTCCTCCACCACGGCCGGCGGGGCGTTGTTGACGAAGCTCTCGCTGGACAGCTTTCGCGTTACTTTGATCAGCTCTTCTTCGACCTTGGTCATCTCCTTGTCGAAGCGTTCGCGCTCGGCCGCCCCATCGACCAGGCCATCCAGCGGCAGGTAAAGTTCGCCCAGTGGGGTGAGCGCACGCGGCACGCCTTTCTCGGCCTGATACAGTGGGTCGATGGTCGTTTCTTCGGCATGACTCAATCGGCTGAATGTCGGCAGTTCTTCCGCCGCCCAGGCTGGGGCCGAGCGCAGGATGAAGCGCACCTTTTTATTGCTCGGCACGCGATACTCGGCGCGCAGATGGCGGGCGGCGTGCACCGCTTTATAGACTGCCTCGACTCTGATTTGCGCCGCGGTGACGGTGGCGGGGTCCAGCTCTGAAACGGTCGGCGGCGGCACGAAATCGAGGTAGTCGCTCTCGCCGGTGGCGTAGCCCAGTTGCTGCCAGAGCTCCTCGGTGATGTGCGGCATGTAGGGATGCAGCAGACGCAGGGTGCGATTCAGCACGTAGTCCATCACGGCCAGCGCGCTCTGCTGCGCGACGGGATCCTGGCCCGTAATGTCCGATTTGGCGGCCTCGACGAAACGGTCGCAGTATTCGCCCCAGAAGAAGTCGTAGAGCGCCTGCGCGATCTCGGCGAAACGATAGTCGGCGAACGCGCTTTCCACCCGCGCGATGAGCAGGTCGAGCTTGGCCACAATGTCGGTGGCGTAGTTTGAGAGCACCAGCGTCGAAAGGTCGATCTCCCGCGAACCGGGGCCGTGCATGAGCCGGAAACGCGCGGCATTCCAGAGTTTGTTGGCGAAGTTGCGGCCTTCCTCGATCTGCTTTTCGTCGAAACGGATGTCCTGCCCGTGCGGCGCGATGCGGATGAGACCGAAGCGCACGCCGTCCGCGCCGTACTGCGCGATCAAGTCGAGCGGATCGGGCGAGTTGCCGAGGCTCTTCGACATTTTGCGTCCCTGCGCGTCGCGGATCAGGCTGGTGAAGAAGACGTGGGAGAAGGGCTTGCGATCCCGAAAGCGGTAGCCGGCCATGATCATGCGGGCGACCCAGAAGAAAATGATGTCCGGTCCGGTCACGAGGTCGTCCGTCGGGTAAAACTTGGCTTCGGTGGCCGCGTCCATGGTCGAGAACGGCCAGAGCCAGGAGCTGAACCAGGTGTCGAGCACGTCGGGGTCCTGGGTCCAGTTTTCGGGATCCGGCGGAGGCTCCAGCCCGACATGGATCGTGGCGCAAGCCTCTGGCTTGTCGTCGTTCTTCTGAATGTTGGAGCCTGCGGCTTGAGGGTTGGATGACAAGCCGGAGGCTTGTGCCACGGGAGATTCAGGGGATTGATCGGTGAAATGCGAGCGGGGTGCTTCGAGGTCCGCTTCGGTGGGATTTCCCTCGATATAGGCGGCGATGTTTCTCAGAGCGTCCGCATCGCGCACGATCCGGTCGTAGGACTCGTGCTGCCAGACCTGGCCCGTGAGGCCATGGATCTCGTTGATCGAATGCGCGGTGAAACTTTTCCACGAGTGCAGGATGGTAGGAAGATCATGACCGCCAAGCGGCGTGACCAGCACGTGCACATGATTGGGCATCACACACCACGGGCCCAGTTGGTATCGTTCGCCATCAAAGTGCTGGAGGGCCTTGGCCACGGCACTCGACGCGGCTTGGTCGCGCAGCAGACATGTACCCTGTCCCCGATCCAGCCATTGCTCGATTTTTTCGTGGAACGAGCGCTCTGCCGCGGAAGCTGCTTCCGGATCTTGAGCGCGCAGACGGTCGCGCTCTTCCTGAAGGTCTCGCAGGGTCGATTGCGGGAGCGAGTCGGCCAGGCGGAAGGTAACGAAGTAGGTGACCTGGTCCTGTTGCCAGTGCGGAAGATTGCGCTGACTGACCTTAGTGTTTGCAAATTCAGAAAACGGTTCAAACAAGGGAGATTTTTTCGTGGCACAAGCCTCTGGCTTGTCA
>JBGTNO010000350.1:0-12047 GCA_041743065.1 Chthoniobacterales bacterium | reverse complement strand
CCTCCGTCCATCCGCTATGGAGGAACGTCGCGGACGGCTCGCCACCCGGCACCTGCGCTGTCCGCACGGCTGGCCCCGCCGCCAGCCCCACTTCCTTGCGCCCCGGCATATCCGCCTCCGGGTGGATCTCCCCTGAGGCGGCGGTCCTCCCCGCTCCGCCCCTGCCGCCTGCGCCTTTCGCCCAGCACCTTGATCGCATACTTCCGCTCCAGCTGCGCACTATCGTGGTGACGGGAGGATTAGGTTTGCAATACGCCATCGCCTCTCCAAAAATGGCGGGGATGAATCTTGATATGGTCCAATTCGTGATCGAGGGCGCTGCCAAAATAACGCCGCGTGAGGTGGAGAATGTCGTCCGGGCTCTGCCTACGCTCCGCCTGGAGTGGACACAGATCAGCGATAAAACATATCCGCACCTGACGGAGCGGATGGAATTTCTGGGTCGGCTGGTGGAGGATTTCAACGCGGGGCTGGAGAAAGATCTGCCCTTTGAAGCGGCGGCGGAAGCGGCTTTCGCGCTGGCCTATTTCTACCGCGAGATCGACATTATTCCGGATTTTATTCCTGAAATCGGCTACAGCGATGACGCGCAGGTCGTGGATACGGTGCTGGAGCGGCACGCGCGGGATTTTGCCCAGTATGCCCGGCAAAAGCACATCGAGCTGCCCACCGAAGAGCGAGGCTGAGAAAAGTCAGGGCTCCAGAGAACTTCAGGGACCACAAGGGATGAGCAAGACGATCGGGCTGCTGGTCTATCTTTGCACAGGTGTCTTCTTTGCCTGTTTCCTTTTCTGGCCGATCGGGCAGACGCTGCGCGGCGCGTTTCTGGATGAGGCGGGCGGGTTCACAGGCGTCTTCGTGGCGGAGATCTTTCGCAATCGGCTCTATCTGGAGGGGCTCGGGAATGCGTTTCTGGTCGCGGTCGTTTCGACAGCGCTTTCGTTCCTGATCGCCACGCCGTTGGCGCTGATCGCAGATCGTTTCCAGTTTCCGGCTAAACGCTTGTTGAGTTCGTTCTGCCTCGTGCCGTTAATTTTGCCGCCGTTTGTGGGGGCGATCGGGGTGCGACAGATGCTGGGCCAGCAGGGCGTGGTGAACGCGGCGCTGCATCGGCTCGGGCTGCTCGATCCCGGAGCGACCATCGACTGGCTGGGCGAGGGAAGATTCTGGGGGGTGGTCGCGCTGATTGCGCTGCACTTGTATCCGATCCTCTACCTCAATCTCAGCGCGGCTCTGGCCAATATCGATCCGGCTCTGGAGGAAGCGGCGACCAATCTGGGCTGCGTGGGCTGGCGGCGATTTCAAAAAATCACGCTGCCCCTGATCATGCCGGGGGTATTCGCGGGCGGAACGATCGTTTTCATCTGGTCCTTCACGGAATTGGGCGTGCCGCTGATGTTCGACTATACGCGGGTGACTAGCGTGCAGATTTTTTACGGCATCAAGGAGATCAGCGGAAACCCGTTTCCGTATGCCCTGGTGGCGGTCACCCTGGTGGCGACGATCGTGCTCTATCTGCTGAGCAAGATGGCTTTCGGGCGAACGAATCACACCATGATGGCCAAGGCGACCACAGCAGGGGGAGCGCGCGCGACCGGCTGGACCGGCGGGCTGCTCTGCACCGGATTTTTCGCGCTGATCACCGGACTGGCCCTGCTGCCGCATCTGGGCGTGGTGCTGACTTCCGTCTCGACGGACTGGTACGGAAGCATTCTTCCCCAGGGCTGGACGCTCGACCATTACGACCTCGCGCTGAGCCACAGCCTGACGGTGCCATCGATTGTGAACAGCCTCAAATACGCCAGCGCCGCCACCCTGCTCGATGTGGTGCTGGGCATCGCCATCGCCTATGTCGTGGTCCGCACCAATTTGAAAGGACGCGGACTGCTCGACGCGGCGGCCATGCTGCCCCTGGCGGTGCCGGGGCTGGTGCTGGCCTTCGGCTATGTGGCGATGACGCAGCCCGGGCGGGCCTTTGCCTGGCTCAATCCCGAGCGCGATCCCACCCTGCTGCTCATCATCGCCTACGGGGTGCGACGCCTGCCCTACGTGGTTCGCTCGGCAGTGGCGGGGCTCCAGCAAACCAGCGTGACGCTGGAGGAGGCGGCGCAAAACCTCGGCTGTCCGCCCTTTCGCGCGTTTCGGAAGATCACCCTGCCCCTCATCACCGCCAATCTGATGGCGGGCGGGCTGCTCGCGTTTTCTTTCGCCATGCTGGAGGTGTCCGACTCGCTCATCCTCGCCCAACGGCAGGAGGACTTCCCGATCACCAAGGCGATCTACGAACTCTTCCAGCTTCTCGGTGACGGGCGCTATCTGGCGTCCGCTCTGGGCGTGTGGGCGATGGTGTTCCTCGGCGTCACCATTCTCGGCGCCAGCCTCATCCTCGGGAAAAAGCTGGGCGCCCTCTTTCGGGTCTGACGCGAATGGCGCTAAGTTAGCCGGTTTTAGGATATTTTCGTAATCTTGCTCTTACTCGTAATCATAATCTACCAGTTTCCCATGCCCTCGAAATCAGCGATTAAGATTACGAGTAGGAGCAAGAGCAAGAGTAGGATGTCTGCCTCCGCCTAACTTAGTGCCATTCGGGTCTGACGCCATCCCCGGCTTGACGGAGAGGCGGTTTCTCCCATGCTGCCCTGTCCTTGAGAAAGCTCTTTGTCGCCGCCCTCCTGCTGATCGTCGCGCTTTTTGCCACGCGGCACCTCCCCTGGAATCTCGATTCCTACGATCAGGCCAAGCAGGCGTTTGTCTCCTACCAGATGATCGAGAGCGGCGACTGGTGGTTCCAGAAAACGCCGGACGGCGCCACCGCCACCAAGCCGCCCCTGGCTGGCTGGATCTCGGCGGGGTGGTATCCGCTGACTGGCTGGCAGTGGTTTCCCGCCTGGATTCTGCCGTCGCTGCTCAGTGGACTGGCGCTCGTCTGGTTACTGGATCGAGGCGCCCGGCGCGTGGCGCTGGATTCCTCGCTCGATCCCTGGGTGCTGCGCACGGTCGCCATCTCTTCTGTGGGATTGAATCTGATGGCGCCGCATCTCGCCAGCCTGGTGCGGACGGACATGCCGCTGGCGCTGTTCCTCTTTATCCCCGGCTATCTTATCTGGCGGCAGCAGAAGGAACGGCGATCCTGGACCACCGGCGGGCGCTGGCTCTTCGCGGTGGCGGTGCTGGCTTCGATGATGACGAAGGGGCCGCTCATCGGCGCCTTCGTCGCGCCCGGTCTGCTGTTTTTTTGGTGGTGGTGCCGGCGGCGTGGCAAGCGGTTCTACGGCTGGACGGGCTGGTGGCCGTGGCTGCTGCCGCTGGGGATTTTTCTGCTCTGGGTCGCGGCGGGGATCCTCTGGCATCCGGGCTTTTACGAAGATGTGGTGCTCAAGGAGTTCGCCGGGCGCGTGACCGGCGAGCATAAAAGCCAGCCGGTTTATTATTATGTCGGTCAGCTTTTTCTCCGCGTCGCGCCCTGGAGTGTGCTGCTGATCGCGATGGCCGGGGCGCGGCGCGGACGCGAGCTGGCCCGGCAGCGGCCCGAGGTTTTCTGGCTGGCTTGCTGGACCCTCGGCGCGTTGGTGGTGATGTCGCTCATTCCTTCGAAACGCACCGACCGGATTTTCCCCATCGTGCCGCCCGCCTGTCTCTGGCTGGTCGAGCTGCTGGCGCATTGGGGACGTGAGAGAATCGGCCGGCTGCCGCTGCGCCGAGTGGCCAGCAGCTTCGTGGGAATCGCCGCGGCGGTCGCCGGTATTTATGCGGGGTGCCGGATTCGCGACGCTTACCGCGAGGATCAGGCCGGCCTCGTGCGTTTCGGTCGGGACGCGCGGGCGCTGGCCCACGAGCACGGCTGGAAGATGGCGGTCGCCAGCGGGCGCGACGAAGGCCTCCCGATCTACGCCGCGGTGGAACGCTTCGAATCGCGCAAGGAAATCCGCGCCCGCTGGAAAAGCGGGGAACTTTCCAGCGTGATCATCCCGAAGAAAGATCTCGAAAAATATCGGCCCGATCTGCCGGGCGGCCGGGTTCTGCTGGAGAGTCCGAAATCGGCCGAGTCCGGCCGGTTTTACCTCTTCTACGCGCGCTCCGAGTCGCGGTAGAACTCGTCACGCTCTGGCCTCAGAAGCGGATAAACGACTCCACTTGGTGTTCGCCGAGTTTTTCCCGGCCCTTCAGGAATTCCAGCTCGATCAGAAACTGCAGGCTGAGCAGTTCACCGCCCACTTCGTCCACCAAGGCCGCCGCCGCCGCCGCCGTCCCGCCGGTGGCCAGGAGGTCGTCGATGATGACCACGCATTCGCCTTTCGCCACGCCATCGCGATGCATCTCCACGACGGCTTCGCCGTATTCGAGCCGATACGAGCGGTTCGTGGTGTGGTAGGGCAGCTTCCCCTTTTTCCGGACGGGCACGAAGCCGACGCCGAGGGCATACGCCGCGGCCGCGCCGAAGATGAAACCTCGCGCGTCGATGCCGACCACCTTGTCGATCTCGCGGAAGCGGTTGCTCTCGACGAAGAGATTGATGGCCCGCTGAAAGAGGTCCCCTTTCGAAAGGATGGGCGTGATGTCCTTGAACAGAACGCCCGGCTGGGGAAAATCGGGCACATCCCGGATGGAGGCTCGCAGCAGTCCGATATCATCGCTCATCGCGGCATGATGAGGCAGGAACGCCCGCCCGCTCAAGGGGGAAGAGCGGAAAAGGCGCGCGGGAATGTCTGGTTGCGGATGTGGTTTACTCACGCGCTCGGGCCGCTAGAATCGGTCCATGAGCTTTCCTCCAGAAATTTTGCGGCGATTGGAAAAATCCGGGGTGGTGGCGGGTTTCTCCGTCGATAAAGCGGAACATGGGGCGCCCCTCGCCCGAGCCTTGCTCGCGGGAGGCATCGACGCGATCGAACTGATGCTGCGAACTCCGCCGGGAATGGCGGCGCTAAAAGCAATCTGTGACCAGGTTCCGGAAATGCTGGTCGGCGCGGGCACCATCCTCACCTCGGAAATGGTGCGTGAGGTGAAAGCCGCGGGCGCTCACTTCGGGGTGTCTCCCGGCCTGAACACGGGGGTGGTCAAGGCGGCGGCGGCGGCCGGGCTGCCGTTTGCGCCTGGCATTTGCACCCCGTCCGATCTGGAGGCGGCGATCGAGCTGGGCTGCCGGTTCGTGAAGTTTTTTCCGGCGGAACCGGTGGGGGGCGTGGCTTATTTGCGGGCTATGGGAGCGCCCTACCAGCACCTGGGCATCAAATATTTTCCGCTCGGCGGGGTCAACGCGGGCAACATGACGGCATATCTGCGCGAGCCGAATGTGCCGGCCGTCGGAGGCTCATGGATCGTCCAGGCCAAGCTCGTCGCGAACGAGGACTGGGCGGGCATCACGACTCGGGCCGCCGAGGTCGTCCGGGCGGTTCAGGCCGCGGGAAGCTAGTCTAAATATACTGGCTGATCAGGCTCTCGAAAAGTTCTTGTTTTCCGCTGATGAGTTTGGGTTCCGCGCCTTCGGAACCAATGGCGGCGAGGGCTTCGAGCGTCAGTTTTCCGGCGGTGAAATCCGCGCCTTTCCCGCTGCGGAAGGAGGCGTAGCGCTCGGCCCGCAGCTTCCGGTAGGGCGACTGACTCAGGATCCGGTCGGCGGTGATGAGGGCGCGGGCGAATACGTCCATGCCGGAAATGTGGGCGATGAAGAGGTCCTCCGGATCGGTCGAGTTGCGGCGGATCTTGGCGTCGAAATTAGTGCCGCCGCCCTGCAAGCCGCCCGCTTCCAGGATCACGAGCATCGCCTCCACGATCTCGCCGATGGCCGTGGGGAACTCGTCGGTGTCCCAGCCGTTCTGATAATCGCCGCGGTTTGCGTCGATGCTGCCGAGCATGTTGTGGTCGGCGGCGACTTGCAGCTCGTGCTGGAAAGTGTGTTGCGCGAGCGTGGCGTGGTTGACTTCCAAGTTGAGCTTGAAGTCATTCTGGAGGTCGTGCGCCTGGAGAAATCCGACGACGGTCGCGGCGTCAAAATCATATTGATGTTTGCTCGGTTCCATCGGCTTGGGCTCGATGAAAAAGTGGCCGGTGAAACCCTGGGCGCGAGCGTAGTCGCGGGCCATGCCGAGAAAACGCGCGAGGTTTTCCAGCTCCCGTTTCATGTCGGTGTTAAGCAGGCTCATGTAGCCCTCCCGGCCACCCCAGAAGACATAGTTTTCGCCGCCGAGGGCGATGGTCGCGTCAATGGCATTCTTTAATTGAGCGCCGGCGTAGGCGACGGTGGAGAAATCGGGATTGGTCCCGGCTCCATTCATGTAGCGCGGGTTGCTGAAAAGGTTGGCCGTGCCCCAGAGAAGCTTCACGCCGGATTCGGCCTGCTTCTGTTTCGCGTAGTCCACGATCGCTTCGAGCCGCCGGGTGGACTCGGCGAAACTGCCGCCTTCCTCGGCCAAATCGAAGTCGTGAAAGCAGTAGTAGGGCGCGCCAATTTTGGTGATGAATTCGAACGCCGCGTCCATTTTATGCCTGGCGCGGGTCTCGGCGTCCTCGCCCGCGAACCAGGGATAGGCGTGGGTGCCGGCGCCAAAGGGATCGGCCCCAGTGCCGCAGAAGCTGTGCCAGTAGGCGATGGCGAACCGGAGCGTTTCCTTCATGGTCCTGCCGCCGACGACGGCGTTTTCGTCGTACCATTTAAAGGCGAGAGGCTGGTCGCTGTCGCGGCCTTCGAAGGCGATGCGGCCAATGCCGGGAAAATATTCGCGGGAACCGGTGACGATATTCATGGAAAGAGAGGGAATGGAGAGACGACCCGCCGAATAGACTAAAAATTGAAGAGGTCCGCCATGATAATACGCGCAAAAAACAGGACGATAATCCCATCGCATGAAATCGATTCTGGCGGAGGGCGGCCACTACTTCGGGAAGAATTCCGCCAGGCCGCTCAGCAGACGCCGCGGCAGTCCCGGGCGGCGTGACGACGGCGGGCGGAGCTACGCCAGATTCGAAAACATGGCCGCATCGCCATCGCGATAGCTCATCCACCGCCGGTAGGGCTCGTAAGCGCCCTTCTCGCCGGCCGCTTTCGCCCGGTCTTCCAGCGCGACCATTTGCTCGGGAGTCATTTTCTCGAAGTGGGCGGCGATGCGCGCATTCTGCTCGAGTTCCGCGACGCTGCGGGCGCCGGTGACCAGGGTCGCGACCGGATAGGAAAGCGCGTAACGCAACGCTTCCTCCGCGGAGTAAACGCCGTCGCGCACCGGCTTGAAGTCTCCGCCGAGCGTTTTCATGGCCAGCGGGGCGATCTCCTGTTTCAGGAGTTCCGGCAGGACTCGGCGGACGAAAGCGTTGGAGTGAGCCTCGATGGCCGAAATCGGCATCTGGCAGGAATCGAACGGATATCGCTCCCGCAGCACGGCCAGGTGAACCTCGGGATCGGTGTGGCCGGTGAAACCGACGAAACGCACGCGGCCATCGGCCTTGGCCTGGGTGAGCGCCCGGACCACGCCGCCTTGGCCGAAACCTTTCCGCACCTGCTCCCGGGTGGCGACGGCGTGCCACTGCCAGAGATCGAGTCGGTCGGTGCGCAAGCGCCGGAGCGACTCGTCGAGCATGCGCATGGCGGTGTCGTAGTCGGCCTGGTCATGGGTGCAGACCTTGGTCATCAGGAAAATTCGGTCCCGACGGCCTTCGATCAGCCGGCCCATCAGTTCTTCCGAGCGGCCCCCGTGATAATCCCAGGCGTTGTCAAAAAAATCGAGCCCCATCGCCAGCGCGGCGTCCACCATTCGGGCCGCCTCGGCGTCGTCGGCCCGGCCGAGCGCGTGACCGCCCAGGGCCATGGAGGAGATTTCCAGGTCGTGACGCCCGAACTTCCGCCGGGGAATTTTCAGCGGGGCCTCGGGGTCGGCTCCGATTAATCTGGAGGCCGCGCCGCCGACGAGCAATCCGGTGCCGGCCAGCCCCAGGCGGCGAAGGAACTCCCTACGCTCGATGATGTCTTCAGACATGCGGCGCAGTGTAGCGCCCCGAGGAGGGACGAAGAGAGTTTTTTTCTTGAAAAAATGCTTCGACGATTTGCGCATTCTGCAATCATAAAAAAGCCGCCCGTTCATTCCCGACCGACCCTGCAGTGATTCCCTCCCCCCTCCCCCAGCTCCCAATATGAAAGACCAGAAAATCGGATTCGTCGGCCTCGGCCGCATGGGGGCCAATATGGCGCGCTGCCTCAAGGATAAAGGCTATCAGGTCACCGCGGTGTTCGACATCGAGCAGAGCTTCGCGCGCGAACTGGCCTCCGAAATCGGCGCGACGGCCTGCTCCACGCTGGAGGAAGTCACCGTCGGCTCCGACCTCATTTTTACCGTGGTGACGAACGACGAGGCGATGAAATCGATCTTCTTCGGAGAGGACAACCTTTTGAAGGGCGCCCAAGGCCGGATCTTCCTCAACTGCGCCACGCTCACGCCGGAGGTGCATCGCCGAATGGAAGCCGCCTGCGACGAGGTGGGCGCGCAATGCCTGGAAGCGGCCATGGCCTCCAGCATTCCGCAGGCGCGAAAAGGCGAACTGTTTCTGATGATCGGCGGTCGGCGGGAGTTGTTCGAAAAGACCAAGCCACTGCTGGAAGACCTGAGCGAAGCGCTCCACTACGTCGGCCCGTCCGGCCAAGCGGCCGAGGTCAAGGCGCTGGTGAACATGGTGATGAATATCAACACCGCGGGCCTGGCCGAAGGGCTCGGCCTCGGGGAGGCGCTCGGCCTCGATCTCGAAATGCTGAGCCGCATTTTCAGTCAGACCGGCGCGAACTCGCGCGTCCTGGAAACGGACGGAGCCGACATGATCAACCGCGAGCACGAATGCTATTTCTCCGCCGAGCACGCGGCGAAGGATTCCGGGATCGCGCTCAAGCTGGCGGAGGCGGCGGGCGTGCTGACGCCGGTGGCCAAGGCGACTTGGGGGCAGTTCAGCAGAATGACGGAGATGGGGCTGGGCCAGCTCGACAAATCGGGCATCGCCGAACTGACTTTTCCCGGACGGGCCCTGAAATGAACGCGGCAATCCGCAATGCCTCGGGCGAACGGCTCGACTACAGCTTCGAAGTGGGGCGCGGCGCTTTGGTCCGGAAAGACTGGATTATCGTGCTGGGGCACGGCGTGACGGGGAACAAGGACCGCCCGGTCATCGTGGACACCGCGCACGCGTTGAACGCGGCGGGTTTCGATACGTTGCGCTTTTCGTTTTCGGGCAATGGCGCGTCCGAGGGGGATTTCCGGGCGGCCAGCGTGACGAAAGGGGCGGGCGATCTGCGGGCGGTCCTGGCGGCGGTGGCGCCGCATTATGCGAAGGCCGGGTACGTCGGGCACAGCATGGGCGCCGCTTCGGGCGTGCTCCAGATCGCGCGGGGGGCGAATGTCCACGGGCTCGTCTCCCTGGCTGGAATGGTGAATACGAAGGCGTTTGCCGAAAAGGAGTTCGGAGACGTGACCCCGGACGAAGGCTGTATGTGGGACGATGAAGCTTGTCCGCTCTCCTCGGCTTTCATGCGCGATCTCTGCGAGACAATCGGAACGCTCGCTCCGCAGGCCGAAAAGATCGAGGTGCCGTGGTTGCTGGCGCACGGTCTGGCGGACGATGTGGTGAATCCGAGCGACACCAAGTTGATCGAGAGCCTCCGGGGAGACGCGGTGGAAGTGGTCCGCATCGAGGGAGCGGATCACAGTTTCGCCGAACCCGCGCACCAGCGGCAGTTGGCGGAAGCGGTGGTGTCCTGGTGGAGCCAACTCGCGTAGCTTCCGGGCTGTCGATCATGACCGCCGCTCCTTCTCCGCCTGAACCGCCGACCGCGCGCTCCAGTGTAAAGGTTGTCAAACAGCGAGTCACAGGAGGCGAGCTGCATCCGCCCGAGGAGGACCGGCTCGCCATCGAAGATCCCCTCGAGATCTCCCTCGTGGCCGGCACGTCCGGAAAGCGGGTCGAGACGACGCTAAGCGTGACGATGAGAACGCCTGGCCACGACCTCGAACTGATCACCGGTTTTCTCTTCGCCGAGGGCATCATCGAGCGGGAGGGCGATATCGACTCGATCGAGTTCAACGACCCGGTCGAGTGGAAGCCACCCACGCGAGCCCGGGTGACGCTGCGCTCCGGGCTCCCTTTTTCCGCCGATGGAACCCGGCGGCATTTCGCGGCGAACTCGAGCTGCGGCGTGTGCGGGATCACCTCGCTGGAGCAGCTCGCCCTTTCGGATTCTCTGGTGCTCGACGACGACACGAGAATCGCCGCCGAGCTGATTCACGAACTCCCGGAGCGGATGCGGCACCGGCAACCCGCCTTTCGCGAGACGGGCGGACTGCACGCCGCCGCGCTTTTCTCCCACGCGGGCGGACTGCTGGCCTCGCGGGAGGATATCGGCCGGCACAACGCCCTCGATAAAGTGATCGGCTCGCAACTGCTGGCCGGTCGAATGCCGGGGCGGGGGCACCTTCTCTGTGTGAGCGGGCGCATGAGTTACGAGATTCTTCAGAAAGCGCTGGTGGCCCGCGTGCCGGTGATCGCCGGGGTTGGCGCGCCTTCGAGTCTGGCGGTGACGCTGGCCCAGGATTTCAACGTGACGCTGCTCGGATTTGTCCGGAACGGAAGCTATAACATCTACAGTTGCCCGGAGCGTTTATCTGCCGGTTAGTGAGCGCGAATCCATGGACCGCGCATCCGATCTCCCCGATGAAGAGCCGCCCCGTGAGCTGGGCCAGCTCGAACGCGATAAGCCAAGCCGGGTCGCGGCGGGGCTGCCGGCGGTGGTGGTTTCATTGCGGAAAATTTACGAAGAGGCCGGCCCGATCCGAGGCACCGGGGCGCTGCTGCGGCTGAATCAGAAACGGGGTTTCGACTGCCCGAGCTGCGCGTGGCCCGATCCCGACGGGAATCGGTCGCGGTTCGAATTTTGCGAGAACGGCGCGAAAGCCGTCGCCACGGAGACGACGAAGAAGCGGATCGGCCCCGCCTTTTTCGCGGAACACTCGGTGGCCGGGCTGGCCGCGCGGAGCGATCTCTGGCTCAACGACGCGGGCCGCCTGACGGAGCCTATGCTGCTCGACCGGGGCGCGGCGCACTACCGCGCGGTCACGTGGAAGGACGCCTTTTCGGTCATCGCGGAGGAGCTAAATGCGGCCCCGCCGGACGAGGCCGTCTTTTACACCTCCGGCCGCACCAGTAACGAAGCGGCGTTTCTCTATCAGCTTTTCGCCCGCCAGCTCGGGACCAATAACCTGCCGGATTGCTCGAACATGTGCCACGAATCGAGTGGCGCGGCGCTGGGCCAGACCATTGGCGAGGGCAAGGGAACGGTGTCGCTGGAGGACATCGAGACGACCGACTGCCTCCTCATCATCGGGCAGAATCCCGGCACGAACCACCCGCGGATGCTCAGCTCGCTGGAGCGGATGGTGGAGAGCGGCGGGCGGATTATATCGATCAACCCGCTCTTCGAGACGGGGCTGAAAAGTTTCGCGCATCCGCAAAAAGCGCTCGGTCTGCTGGGGAAGGCGACGCCGCTTTCGACTCTGCATCTGCCGGTGCGGCTGAATGGCGACCTGCCGCTGCTGAAGGGCCTGCTCAAATGTGTGCTCGACGCGGAAGCCAAAGCGCCGGGGAGCGCGGTCGATCAGGCTTTCATCCGGGAATTCACGGCGGGCTACGCGGCTTTTTGCGAGGCGCTGGCGCTGATTTCCTGGGCGGAGATCGTCGAGCAGTCGGGAGTGTCCGAGGCAGCCATCCGCGAGGCGGCGGATATCTTCCTCTCTGCGAAAGAGGCGATCACCTGCTGGGCCATGGGGCTCACGCAGCATCGCAACTCGGTCGCCACTCTGCGCGAAATCGTGAATCTGCATCTCATCACCGGCCGGATCGGGCGGCCGCGCAGCGGTCTCTGCCCGGTGCGCGGACATAGCAATGTGCAGGGCGATCGCAGCGTGGGCATCTGGGAGAAAATGCCGGAGCCCTTCCACCAGTCGCTGGAGCGGGAATTTCAGTTTACCTCGCCCCGAAAACAGGGCTACGACACCGTCGAGGCGATCGAGGCGATGCACGCGGGC
>JBGTNO010000349.1:0-10979 GCA_041743065.1 Chthoniobacterales bacterium | reverse complement strand
TCGCTGCCAGGCGGCGCGCCGCGCCTCCGCGATAGCTGACTCTTGACGATAGGCCGCGCCTTTGGCGCTAAACCCATCCGCGCCCCCGGCGCTGGAAGACCTGGCCGCAATATCCGAATACGTGGCGCTACGCAGTCTATTTATAGGGCGGGGCAGCGTCGGTCACTCGAGCCACTTCATCGCTTCCTTCCGATATTCGTCGAAGGTCGGCACGCGCCCCTCGCGGGCGTGGAAGTCGCCGACATATTTACGCGCCTGCTTGAGGAAATTCTCCAACACGAGATAAACGGGCGTTTTCTCATTCTTGTCATTGATCAGCCAATAGCCGAGTTGCTTCCCGTTCTTCACTTCGTTGTTGTACATTTCCCAGTACTGGAGAAAGGGGCAGCCCCACTCCAGACCGGCCCGGAGGGTGGCGCGGGTCCAATCCGCCTGCTCCTCCGGATTGAACTTGTAAGCGGGAAAGCCGAACTCGCCGATGAAGATGCGCTTGCTCTCGATCCCCTCACGCGGGGTAAACTTCGCGTGCTCCTCGATAAAATTGAGGGCCTGCTTCAGCCGGCTCATATCCTTGTCGTCCACGGCTTCGTAGCAGGAGTAGGAGACGTAATCGACCGGGGCGTGCGGGAGCACCGCGTTGGTCATCCGCGGCTTCTTGTTCCGCGCGTCCCACACGTAGTTCACCTCCACGTAATAGAGCACCTCGACGTTCTCGTGCGGCGTCGCCTTCTTCGCGTCGTCGATCGCCTTCTGCCGGTTGTTCGCCCACTCGATGGCGTCCCGCGTTTCCTCCTCGGTCGGGATGTATTTGTGGCTCGATTTCGCGAAAAGTCCATCCCCCTCCCATTGGCCCAGATAGAAGGTCTTGCCGGTGCCGTTGTAGGTGGTGAGCAGATATTGCGTCAGCTCGAACATCTCCTTGTAGTTGACCTCCTTCCGCTTCCCCTCGAGCTGCTTGCCCTGCGGGTCGCCAAGGGGGGTCGTCCAGAAAAAGTAGTGGTAGAACGGCATCTCGAGCACCGCCTTGATCCGCGGATCGCGCGCCGCCAGATCGGCCATCGACTTGGCCGGCGGGGATATCTCCGAGATGTTGTCCGCCGGCTTCCAGCCCATGCGCAGCTTGATCGAGTTCGATCCCATTTCGAGCATGCGCTTCGCCGTCTCGACCAGCCACGGTTCGTCGGTGAACTGGTAGGACGGACTGAAAGTCTGGGTGCCGACGACGTAGTTGTAGCTCTCGACCGGATCGACCTCCGCCTGCGCGAACGGCGCGAGAGCGGGGACAGCGAGCAGCAGGGCGCAGGAAATCGACAAGAGGGTTGGGGGGCGGTGGGATCTTTTCATGGCGAGACCATAGGCCCAAAGAGAGGTGATGGGAAGCGGCGCGCGATGTTATGCATACCACTCCCGAATGAAGTGGGCTCCATCCGCGGTTCCACCTCGCCCGCGGCGGCTGGGGGAGCGACCCGGCCCGCGGAGGGTCGGTTTCCCATCGAAGCCCTCTGGACTCCTGCTACTCGAGCCACTTCACGGCTTGCTTCCGATACTCGTCGGAAGTGGGCACGCGCCGCTCGCGCGCGTGGAAATCGGCGACGTATTCGCGGGCCTGCTTCAGGAATTTCTCGAACACGAAATAGGCGGGCGTCTTCTCGTTCTTGTCGTTGATCAGCCAGTAGCCGAGCTGTTTCCCGTTTCTCACTTCGTTGTTATACATCTCCCAGTAGAGGATGAACGGGCAGCCCCACTCCAGCCCGGCCCGGAGGGTGGCGCGGGTCCATTCCGCCTGCTCCTCCGGCTTGAACTTGAACGCGGGAAAGCCGAACTCGCCAATGAAGAGGCGCTTGCTTTCGATCCCCTCGAGCGGGGTGAATTTCGCGTGGTCCTGGATGAAATCGAGCGCCTGCTTCAGCCGGCGCATGTCCTTTTCGTCCACGGCTTCGTAGCAGGAGTAGGCGACGTAATCGAGCGGGGCATGCGGGAGCACCGCATTGGTCATCCGCGGCTTCTGGTTCCGCGCATCCCACACGTAGTTCACCTCCACGTAGTAGAACACCTCGACGTCCTGGTGCGGCGTCGCCTTCCTCGCGTCGGTCACCGCCTGCTGCCGGTTGTTCGCCCACTCGATGGCGTTCCGCGTCTCGGCCTCGGTCGGGATGTATTGGTGGTTCGACTTGGCGAAGATCCCGTCGCCCTCCCACTGTCCGAGGTAAAACGTCTTGCCGGTGCCGTTGTAGGTCTCGAGCAGATACTTCGTCAGCTCGAACATTTCGCGGTAGTTCGCCTCCTTCGCCGCGGGATCGAAGATTTTCAACTCCGCCGCCGAGGTCGGCTTCGTCCACATGAAATAATAGTAGAACGGCATGTCGAGCACGGCCTTGACGTGGGGATTGCGGCGGGCGAGTTCGGCCATGGACTCGGCCGGGGGTGAGAGGAGCGGAAGATTGTTTTTCGGCTCCCAGCTCAGGCGGAATTTCAGGGTGTTCGATCCCATCTCGAGGATGCGCTTCGCGGTTTCCACCAGCCAGTGCTCGTCGGTGAACTGATAGGAAGCGCGGAAGGTCTGGGTGCCGACGACGTAGTTGTAGCTGGCGACCGGATCGACTTCTCCGGGATCCGCCGCCTGGGAGACGTGGGCCGGGAACGGCAGGCTGACGAAGACGAGGGCGGGAAGGAGCGGGGAGATTCGCATGGGCCATTTTGGGGGCGCACGGTCACGGCGGAAAGCGGGAATGGGCGGTAGCAGTAACGAGTGTTTCCATCCAGCGGAATTCGGGCAGGATGGCGGAATGCCGACGGTTGACATCCTGTGATGCCGCGACCCACAGTAGTTGCGTAGCTTTTAAATTTCCCGCCCTCCCTGTGGACCTCTTAACTCCCGGACTGAATCTCCCCCTATGAAACTGGTGATCGCCCTTGTCTTCGCCAGCCTTTGCGCTCTGAGCAGCGTGGCCTTGCTCACGAAGCCGGAGTCGCTGGCCGGCGATCGCGTCCCGCTCGTGCGGGTGAGCGACTCGCATCCCCGCCGCGCCCTGGAGCTGACGGCGTTCAATGAGCGGCACCCGGCTCTTTTCCTCTCGCTCGACCCCGGCAACTCCGGCACGGAAAAGATCATCGTGCAGTCGAGCAGCGGCGTCGGGCCGGATCTGTTCGATGTCTATGGCGGCGACCAGCTCCAGACTTTCGTCGAGTCGGGCATCGCGATGGACGTGACCGAGGAGGCTAAACGTCTCGGATTTTCGGCGGAGGAAAAGGTGTGGCCGGCGGCGCGGGGCGAGGTGACCTACGCGGGCCGGCAATACAGCTATCCGGCGAACGTCACCGTCAACATCCTCATGTTCAACAAGACGCTCTTCGACTCGCTCGGCCTCCCGTATCCGGCGGATGATCTCACTTGGGATGAACTCTTCGCGCTGGCGCGGAGAGTGATGGAGGCCGGCGGCTCGCGGGATTCGGTCTATGGCGTCGCGAGTCTGGGCTGGAAGATCTTTTTCGAGAGCCAACGGGGCGAGTACTTCACCGCGGACGGCACCCAACTCCTAGTCGCTGGGCCGGAGATGCAACGGGCTTTCGAGTTGCACCGGCGGATGATCTTCGAGGATCGCATCGCGCCGACGAGCACCATGCTGGCGGCGATGTCGGGCCAGGGGGGCTTCGGTTCCGGCGCGATCAACCAGTTTGCCGATGGGCGCTTCGCGATGATCAGCGTGGGGAAGTGGGCGCTGACGAATTTTCGCCGCGTCCGGGAGCACCAGCTGCTCGAGCGGTCGGGCGAGGCGATGCGGCTGGGGGCGGTGATGCTGCCGCATTTTCCCGATAGGCCGCCAGCCTATCGGGTGATGTCGAAATCCACGGCCGTCAACGCCCTGAGCCCGCGGCGCGAGGAGGCGGTGAAATTTCTCGCCTTCCTCGCGAGCGAGCCGTATGCGCGCATCATCAACGGGGGGGTGGATTCGCTGCCGGGCAATCCAGCCTACGAAAATGCCGGACTCGAGCCGGGCGACGCCGAGCTGTCGGAATTGGCGATGCACGAGACCACGGTGGACGCGATGCGGTTCGGCTACCAGCCGCGGCCCAGCCCCTTCCTGCTCAACGTCGATGTGAACCGGGTGCTCGACTCGCAGATTAGTCGGCTCGAGGCGAACCCCGACCTTTCCATCCCGGCCGCGCTCGCCTCCGCGCAGCGGGAACTGCAGACGCTGATGCAGCGAAATTTGTCGCGCGATCCGCAGCTGCGGGAACAGTACCGCGCCCTCACCGGGCGCGACACCGTGCGGGAGGTCTCGCCATGAAAGCGCCGAACCGCAATCTCGGGGTCGCCTTTCTCTTCCTCGGGCCGAACCTGCTCGGGTTTCTGTTGTTCGTCTTCGTCCCCGTTTTACTCAGTCTCGGCGGAAGCTTCACGACGTGGAGCCTGCGGCCGTCGGTGCCGCTGGAGTTCATCGGGCTGAATAACTACGCGGCGCTGCTCACCGACGAGAAGTTCTATTTCTACCTCTACAACACCTTCTATCTCCTCTTCACCATCCCTGTCTCCATGGCCGGCGCCCTCGGCCTGGCCGTGGCGCTGCATGGGCCGATACGGCTGGTCTCCGGGCAGCCCAGCGTCCGCAGCGCGATCCTCGCCACCGCGCTCTCCGCCTTTGGCGGCGGTGCCCTCTGGCTCTCCGGCTGGCCCAATGCCGGGCTGGTCCTCATGCTGCTCGGCCTGGTGGCGGTCTGCGGATTCCTCGCCGGGTCCGTCTCGTTCCGCACGTTCCTCTATATCCCCCACTTCGCCGCCGGCGCGGGAACGATCCTGCTCTGGAGCCAGTTGTTCAACCCGAACTTCGGTCTCATCAACGAGACCCTCGCCGGCCTCTACGACTTCCTCGGCATCCGCGGCTCGCTCCCCGGCTGGCTCACCAGCACGCGCTCGCTGCTGGGCTTCCTGCCGCTGCCGGCCAGCTTCAACAATGGCGGCTTCGGCCTGGGCGCGCGCGAGGCGATCATGATCATGGGCATCTGGGGCGCCATCGGAGGAAATGCGATGCTCCTCTACCTCGCGGGCCTCGCCAACATCCCGCGCGACCTCTACGAGGCCGGCGACATCGACGGCGCGAGCGCCTGGCAGCGCTTCCGCCACATCACCTGGCCCCAACTCGCGCCGACCACCTTCTTCATCGTGGTGACGGCCACGATCGGCGGGCTTCAGGGCGGGTTCGAGCAGGCGAAACTCATGACCCAGGGCGGCCCCGCCGGCGCGACCACCACGGTCAGCTATTACATCTACACGCAGGGCTTTAACCGCCTCGACCTCGGCTACGGCTGCGCGGTCGCCTGGGTGCTCTTCATCATCATCTTCGCGCTCACGCTCTTCAACTGGCGCTACGCCAAAGGGGAGGTCGATTAGGCCATGCGACGCGACCTTGGACTTCTGCTGAAAAACTTCGGCCTCATCTTGGGGGCGACGGCGATGATGCTGCCCTTCCTCTGGATGGCCGGCACCAGCCTCAAGCCGCACACCGAGGTCGAGCGGCCGGGTTTCGTGCCCGAGCGCGCGCAGCCCAGCAACTATGCCGTCGTGCTGCGGCAGGCGCCAGATTCCTTCACCGGACGCTATCTCGATCTCAGTTTCCCGCGCTGGTATCTGAATAGCCTCCTCGTCGCCGGCTGGGTCACCGCGCTCCAGGTCATGACGAGCTGCGCCGCCGCGTATGCCTTCTCGCGCCTGAAATGGCCCGGCCGCGACAAGGTCTTCCTGCTCTACTTATCCACCATGATGATCCCCGGCCTTGTCCTGATGCTGCCGAACTACCAGATCATGGTCGCGCTCGGCCTCGTGAACACCTACTCCGGCCTCATCATCCCCGCCGCCTTCTCCGCGTTCGGCACCTTCCTCATGCGCCAGTTCATGATCGGATTGCCGCGCAGCTACGACGAAGCCGCCGAGATCGACGGCGCCTCGCACCTGCAAATTTTCCTCGAAGTCATTCTCCCGCTCGCGCGCCCCGGCATGGTTACGCTCACGATTCTGACGTTCCTGGGCAATTACCAGTCGTTCTTCTGGCCGCTCGTCATGGTCAAAGACGACTACCTGCGCACCATCCCTGTCGGCCTCCTGAGCTTCTCCGGCCAATACGGGCAGCAGACCGAGTTGCTCATGGCCGCCACGCTGATGAGCATCGTCCCGCTCGTCCTCCTATTTGTCTTCATGCAGAAGCAAGTCGTCGCCGGCATCCAGCTTGGTGGGGTAAAGGGATAGTCGGCGCGTCTCCGGGATATCGGATTTTCCATCCCCGGCGGGCGCGCTAGCTTGGCCTGTCGGGTTAATTCCTAGCCGAGATGCCTGACGTTCCACTCAAGCTCGATCATCCGCCGATCGCCGAGGCGGTGCTCGATAGCGACTGCGATTTCCCGCCGGGGTTCGATCTCCGGGCGTGCGAAGAGGCCGCCAGCAAAGCCTTCGAAGACCGGTATCCGAAGCGTCCCCAACAGCATATCGCGGAGCATGAGTTCGAACTTTGCGCCGCCGAATCGGCCAAGGTCACCGCCCGGATGGGCTTGCAAGCGACCCAATTCGTTTCAGAGGATAAAAAGCGACTTGTGCAAATCCGACGACTCGGATTTTCGTTCAACCAGCTCCCTCCCTCCCTACCCTGGACTTGATGACTGCCTTCCGGAAATCGAGCGAACCTGGCGAAGCTTTGTGAAACTCACGCAGCCCCTGAAACTCCTCCGCGTGGGCCCTGATTTCTCCCGGGTGAAAGACGATCCCTAACGAACCGCGGCACTTGCTGGCGCCGGGAGCGCGGGCGTCAACCGCGGGGCCCTCAATGTTGCGCGCCTTCCCATCCGTCGCCGCACGGACCGCCGCCTGCATATACCGCGACGTTGCTCACGATCTCGCCCCGCATGTTGAGCACCGGATGGTAAAACTTCGCGACCTGTTCGGACGCACTGTCGATGTAATGCCCGATGAACGTTCGGCGGCTGCGATCCCGCGTGCGGTTCGGTCCCGAACCGTGGATCAGATTACCTCCGAAAAACATCGTCGAGCCACGCGGCACCGGCACGGCGACCGGTTTTTTCTCGCGCGGAAATTTCGAGATGTGCGAGTCGCCGTAGTTCATCCAGCGCTCGGCGCCTTCGTCGGGACAGAGAATGTCGCCCTGGTGGGAGCCGGGCACCACCCACATGCAGCCGTTGTCGAGGTCTGCCGCGTCGATCGCCGTCCACGCGGCGATGCAGGTCGCCGGCTTGGCCAGCAGATAGAAATTGTCTTGATGCATGCCCTGGCCCGTCGCGCCGGGCGGCTTGAAATAATACATCGTCTGCGCGCCGAGAGCCGGCTTGCCGAGCAGTTCCTCCAGGACAGCCGCCACGTTGGGATTCAAGAGCCATTCCTTCGCCTTCTCGCTGTAGCGGTGGGGATGCATCGCGCGCACCTGGCGCTGGGCGGGATCGATCTCCTCATAATCCGTGCCGCCGTCGAACACCTTCCCGCCCCGCGTCTTGTAATCCTCGAAAAACGCCTCGATTTCCTGGATTTCCGCTTCGGAAAAAAGTCCGTGAACCACGCAGTAGCCGTCGTTCTCGAACTGCCGCTTCCGCGCTTCACTGAGGGGGGATGAAGTGGTCATAAGTTTCCGCAGACTACCACAACCCCGAAATTTTCCAATGGAGCCAACTGCTTTTTTCCTTTAATATCCTGCTGCATGGCCCCTGGGAAAAATGCGCCTCCGCCGAAATCCCATCGTCTGGTCTGCGCCGAATTCCGCCGCGGGCGCGGATACCGCCATCGCCGCCCGCAAGGCAGCGGGGACTGCCTTCTGATCTATACCGAAGGAGGCAGCGGACGCATCGTCTCTCCCGCCGGCTCGCATCTTACCCGGCCCGGCGAAGTTCTCATCTACGGCCCGGGCGACCTTCAGGATTATGCCACCGAGCCGCGGACTGGCCGCTGGCATTTGCTTTGGGTTCACTTCGTCCCGAGACTGCCGTGGGAAGTCTGGCTGCGCTGGCCCGCGAACGAAGCCGGGCTTAAGTCGCTGCGGCTCGAGGGCGAGATACAGCGCGAATTTGCGGCGGCGATGCGGCGCATGATCCACGTCTCGCGCCGCAAAATCCCATTCGCCTCCGACCTGGCCGCGAATGCTCTCGAGGAAGCGCTCCTCTGGGCAAACGTCGCCGCGTCTCGCGACACCTGGCTTTCGCTCGACCCGCGCGTGCGCCAGGCAATCGACCACCTCGTCTCGAACTCGCGCGCACCGTTCCGGCTCGACGCGCTCGCGCGTCATTGCGGCGTCTCGGTCTCGCGCCTCGCACATCTTTTCAAACAACAAACCGGCGCCACTCCCCAGCAGTTCGCCGAGCGGCACCGCCTCGAACACGCGGGGGAACTGCTGCGGCTCACCGGGCTGAGCGTCGCGGAGGTCGCGGCCGAAACCGGCTATGCGGATGCCTTCTATTTTTCCACGCGCTTCCGCCGGCATACCGGACACAGCCCGCTCCAGTTCCGAAAAATCCGCGCGCGCGAGTAGGGAGACGATCGCCACCCTCGGCGAACACGGCATCCGGACCATCCTTTGCACGCCCACCGCGGGCCCGGCGCCCTGGCTCACGGAGCGGCACCCCGAGACGCTCAGGACGAACGCCAGCGGTCTCCCCACGCGGCATGGATCACGGCAGCCATGCAGCCATGCGCACCCGTGTTTCGCGAATACTCGAAAAGGATCACCCGCGCGATGGCGGGGCACTATGCGGGAAACGCGCAGGTCATCGGATGGCAGACGGACAACGAGTTCTACTGCCACATGCAGGACGATCATGGGCCGGAAATCCAGGATGCGTTCCGCGAGTTCCTGCGGCGCAAACACCACGGCGACATCGCGGCGCTCAACCGCGCCTGGGGCACGGAGTTCTGGGCGCAGACGTATTCGGAGTTCGAGCAGATCGAGACGCCGATCCATGGCCGGCCGACGTATCTGAATCCCGGTCACGTGCTCGACGATCAGCGGCGCTGAGCGGGATCGTCGCGGAGTTTCAGCACGATCAGGCCGCGATTCTGCGGGAGGCCAACGCCGGCTGGTTCGTCTTCCATAATGGGCTTTTCGCGGCAATCGACTACCGGGGACCGTTCACGCGGGATCTCGATTTCCTCGGTTCCGACATCGATACGATGTTCGAAACCGACTCCTCGCGGCGGCCAGCAGCGCACGCCTTCAACTGCGACCGCTCCCGGGCGTGGGCGTGCAATTTCATCGTGCCTGAGCATCAGTCCGGCCCGGGCGGTCAGCCTCCGTATTTCCACCACGACCCGAAGCCGGGCGAACTGCGCCGGATGACCTGCGCCTCCATCGCTCGCGGTGCGGACAGCCTGCTCTACTTCCGCTGGCGGACGTGCCGGTTTTGGTTCCTCATGAATCCGACCGACGCCGAAATCACCGTCCCGGCGCCATGTCGCCCGGTTCGCTGACCGGCCGGGAACGCGCGAGTCGATCTTTATGGACATCGAGCCCGAGATATATTCTTATTTTTCTGCATGGTGTGGTGGTTGGTTCGCGTTAATGGCTGGCGGCACCGCTTCATGCTGTGTCCGTCCTTTAAGTGCGGCTCAGATCGGGGAAACGGTGAATCAATTCGGGCAGTGGTTCGTGCCCGCCGCTCAACAGAATCGGAGAAAATTCTTCTCCCGATATAGTAATCTAACGACTTTGATATGAAAAAAGGCGCTAAACCAAAAAAGACATTGCCCACCCCAGAGCGCGAAACACTTCTCGAAGCGTTGCAGGTCCGTTTCGAGAGAAACCTAAACCGGCATCGAGGTCTCGCTTGGGCCGACGTAAGAGCAAGGCTGGAAGCTCACACCGACAAGCTGTGGTCACTCCATGAAATGGACAATACGGGCGGTGAACCGGACGTGGTCGGTCACGACCAAAAGACTGGCGAATACGTTTTCTGGGATTGCTCACCGGAAACCCCCACAGGCCGTGTCAGCGTTTGCTACGACCGTGCCGGGCTGGAATCGCGGAAAGAACATAAACCAGCAAACACCGCGATGGATCTGGCCGCGGCCATCGGCATCGAACTCTTGGCCGAAGAGCAATATTACGACCTGCAGAAACTTGGAGATTTCGACACCAAGACTTCAAGCTGGGTGAAGACACCTGCTGCTATCCGAAAACTCGGCGGCGCGTTGTATTGCGAGCGTCGCTACGGCCGCGTTTTCGTGGGTCATAACGGCGCGCAGTCTTACCACAGTGCCAGAGGCTTTCGGGGCGCGCTAAAGGTTTGAATGCGAGCATTGAGTTAGCGCAGGACGCTGGCCGCTTTTAGCCCTTATGAACCGCGCCAGCGGAGTTGTCACGCTTCGTGCGGACCTCCGCCCGCCATTTTATGGCGTTCTCTGTCGGCACTGCTCCAGACGGCGGACGAGAAAAGACTGTTCGGGCGGAGTTTTCGCAAGTTGGAGCGCACGTTCAAAATGCGAGGCCGCGACCCCGTTCCGACCCCTCTCGCTCTCCAATTCACCCAGAATCGCATGATGAAGATGGTAGTCGTTGAGCTGATCGCCTCCGATCGATCCGATGGCGAGGATTCCCGCTTCCGCGCCGTGAACGCGCGCCACGGCCACCGCCCGATTGAGCGCGACGACCGGTGAGCCGGCGATCTCCATCAACTGGTCGTAGAGGGTCAGGATGCGCCGCCAGTCGGTGGCGGCCTCATTCTCCGCGAGACTGTGACCCGCCGCGATGCCCGCCTGGAGATGGTATTCGCTGAGCTGATCGCCCGCGGCGGACTGCGCCAGGTGCCGGACGCCCCGCGTGATCATCGTGCGATCCCAGCGTGAGCGATCTTGCTCGTCCAGGCGGAGCAATACCCCATCGCCGTCCACCCGGGCCGGGAGGCGCGCAGCCGTCAACAGCATCAGCGCCAGAAGTGCGTGGGTCGCCGGGCGGTCGCCGGCCGGATGCCTCGCGAGCAAATCCGCGAGCCGGATC
>JBGTNO010000348.1:0-2709 GCA_041743065.1 Chthoniobacterales bacterium | reverse complement strand
GGCGGCGCGGTGAGCAACGCCGGCAACCTGCGCGAATGGTGCCTGCGCAACCTGCGACTTCCCGCGAGGGATGCGCTCGAGCAAGCGATGAAGCAGCGGAGAGAACCGCGCCATGGGCTGACGGTGCTGCCTTTCTGGACGGTGGAACGGGCGCCCACCTGGAACGAACAGACCCCGGGCGTGATCTCCGGGCTCCGGCAAAATACTTCGGCGCTGGATATCCTGCAGGCGACGCAGGAGGCGACGTTTCAGCGGATTGCGATGATTGCGGAGGCGTTGGAGAAGCAGTGGGCCGATACGCCGCGCTACGTCGTTTCCGGAGGGGTGCAGAATTCGCCGAGTGCGATGAACCGGCTGGCGGATGTGCTGGGATCGCCCGTGCTCGCGAATCCGGAAAAGGAGGCGTCGCTGCGCGGGGCGGCCATTTTTGCGATGGAGAAACTCGGGCTCCCCATTCCCGAATTCCGGCCCGGGCGGGCGTTGCGACCGCTGCGGAAAAACGCCCGTCTCTACCGCGAACAGCGAGAGGGGCAGGCCGAGCTGGAGCGATTGCTGGATGGAAGGTAACGCTCGAGAAGTGCAGGGCGACCACCCTCGGTCAGATCCTGGGGAGCGAAACGGGGCTGCCGGTCCAGCGGCACGCGCTGGAGCCAATCCGGGGCTAGTCAAACCGGAGCGCCTTCACCGGCTCCAGCCGCGCCGCGAAATAGGCCGGAATCAGCGCCGCCAGCGAGCAGATCACAAACGCGCTGATACAGATGATCGCCACGTCATGCGGCACGACCTTGGCCGGAATCTCGCTGAACTGATAGACCTGCGCCGGGAAAATCTCGATGCCGAGCGTGCTGGCCAGCCAGTTTTTAAATTCGTTGCGGAAGGTGACCATGGTCATGCCGGCGATCAGCCCGATGATGTTTCCGAAAAATCCGACCACCATGCCCTGCGCCAGGAAAACCCACACGATCTGCCAGGTGGTCGCACCCAGCGCTTTCATAATTCCGATTTCGCGGGTCTTCTGGACCGTCACGGTAATGAGCGTGTTCATGATGCCGAACGCGGCCACGATCACGATGAAAAGGAGCAGGAAAAACATCACGTTGCGCTCCAGCCGGATGGCGTCGAAGAGCTGCTTGTTCAGGTCGATCCAGGTATCTGCGCGGTAGCCCGGCGGAAGAATGGCCTCGATTTCCCGCTGCACCTTCACCGCGATGTAGGGGTCGGTCGTTCGCACGCTGAGACCGTGCACGCCGCCCGCCAGATCGTAGAGTTCCTGACCGACGTAGAGCGGCACCAGCAGAAATTCCGAATCGTAGGCGAAGCGTCCGGAGTTGAAGATTCCGGTGACTTCGAGATCGGCCGGAAGCACGAGTTCGCGGAGATCCCTGAGGGCTTTCGGATCCTTTTCGGCGGCATCGAGACCTTCGAAAAGCTTCGCGATGTTTCCCGGCGAATGCACGGTGACCGTGTCCCCGACCCTCACGCCCAACTGATAGGCCATCTCGCTGCCGAGAATGGCCTTATCGCCATCCAGATCGACCTTCCCGCTCGGGCTTTGCACGTATTTCTCGATGCGGGTGACCTTCTCTTCCTCTTCGGGATCGATGCCGCGGATCTTCGGGGCCAAGCGGCGATGGTTGAATTCCACGATGACCGGTCCTTGCACGAAAGGCGCCACCGCCACCACCTCGGGCAGCGCCGTGATCTTGTCCCTGAGTTCGCGCCAGTCGTCGATCACCTGATTATTGGTGACGAAAAGGTGCGCATCGAAGCCGAGCACCTTCTCCCGCAGCTCCTCGTCAAATCCGGTCATCACCGCGATGACCAGGATCAATACCATGATTCCGAGCGTCACGCCGGCCACCGAGATCAGCGTGATGATCGAGAGAAACGTCCGCTTCGGCTTGAGATAGCGCAGCGCCAGGAAGAGGGAGAACGGAAGCTTGGCCATGCGGATCGATTCAGCGAACCGACAGGAAAGCTCAATCCAGAGGCAGGCGCAACGCTGTATCCTCGAGGTGTGGCGCCTGAACTTCCGTCACCCTGTGAACCATTCGCGCAATTCTGGCTCAACCTCCAGGCTGACAACGACCTGCGGCGCATGGAGCGGGAGGGCGAGCTGCCGAAGACCGCGCGCTGTCCGCAGCTCGCCCCAATCTGAGCGGCGGCTGACTTGCGAAACACCTCGGTTTCAAGCAAGAGTGAGCCGTGGTTTTTATAAGTCGTCACGCCCTGAAACGGGGAGTCCGCCAGAGCATCACGATTCCGGGGCTGCTGGCCGGGACAGTTGCGCAGAGGCGTCGGGAACTGGATTGCGCACCTTCACGCCACGCGTGGACGATCCTGCCGGCAGGTGAGGAAACCGCGCGTGTCGATGCAGCGATCCGGCACGAGCTGAAAGCCGCTAAAACGCCGATCCCAGCCCGGACCCCGCCCGCTCACGATCAGCTTAAACCAACCGCGCGGCTTCGATTCAGGATGGCGACAAGCCCCACAACCGCAGCACGAACCCGCTGCCCGCGCTGAGCAGGATCGCTCCCGCGACGCCGATGATGATGCCCACCCGGGCGAGGTCGCGCGTGGAGAATTCGCCTTGCGCGTAGGCAATCGCGTTGGGCGGCGTGCTGACCGGGAGCGCCATGGAAAGGGATCCCGCCATCGCGATGCAGAGCGCCGCCTGCATGGCGGAAAGGCCGCCCGCCGCGCCGGCCG
>JBGTNO010000347.1:0-10490 GCA_041743065.1 Chthoniobacterales bacterium | reverse complement strand
GGCGGAGTTCACCGGCTGGCTGGCCGCCGACCAGGTGGCCGCGCGCCTCCGGGAGGCGCGCGCGCTCATCTTTCCACCCTTGTGGTATGAAACGCTGGGTCTGGTGGTGATCGAAGCGGCTGCCTGCGGCGTGCCCGCCATCATTTCCAGCGAATGCGCCGCGACCGATTTTGTGCGGGACGGAGTGACCGGTCTGATCTTCGAGCACGGCTCAGCCGATTCTCTGCGAGAGAAGATGGAGATGTTGCTGAAGGCCGAGCTCGCGGCGGAACTTGGCGCCAACGCCTATCGATGGTATTGGGAAAAACCGTGGACGGCAGACCGGCACGTGGACGAACTGCTGCCGGTCTATCGGCAAATGCTGGCATGAAAATCCTGTTCGTCTCCGAACCCGGCCTCGACGGCGTTTTCCGGCATGTCGAGTGTCTCGCCACCCTTTTAATGGAGCGGGGACATCAGGTATCGCTGGCTTACTCGAGCGTGCGCGGCAGTGACCGGCTCTATCGCCTGGCCCAGCACATCGAGCATAACGGCGGTTCCACGATTGATTTGCGGGTCGGGAACGATCCCTCCCCGGCCGACCTGTCCGCCATCTTTCGCCTGCTCTCTTTCTACCGCAAAGTCGCGCCGGATATCGTGCACGCGCATAGCGCGAAGGCCGGCCTTCTGGTCCGGACCAGCCGTCTCTTGGGCTTGAAAGCGCCCATCTTTTACACGCCACACGCCTATTATAAAATGGGTTCTGGAATCCGCGGCCTGAAGACGCGTCTCGTCATGGCGGTGGAATACGCCCTCGCCCGCATCGGCACCACCACCAATCTCTGCTCCACGGAAATGGCGTTTGCCCAGAAGAAGCTGCGTGTTCCCCGCAGCCGCATCCGCATCATCTATAATGGCGTGGATTGCGAGCTCTTCGCGCCGCCCACTGGAAATGAGAAACGAGACATGCGCCGCTTTCTCGGGCTGCCGGACGACGCGCTGGTGTTGGGAACGGTGGGACGTTTCTCCGCGCAGAAGGATCCCCTCACTCTCTACAAAGCGTTTGCGATGGTGGAAAGATCAGAACGGCAGGTGCTGCTCGCGCACCTCGGCAAAGGAGAACTGGTGCCGGAGGTAGATCGATTCATCCACTCCGCCAGACTCAACGATCGTGTCATCCGGGTCGATTATTCCCCCTCTCCGGCCGCGTTCTACCGGGCTCTCGATGGTTTTGTTCTCTCGTCCCGCTACGAGGGCATGTCGTATGCATTGCTCGAAGCCCTGGCCACCAATCTTCCTTTGTTGCTCACCCGGGCGCCGGGTAATATCGACTTCGCCGATTTCGATCTGAGCCATGTTTACTGGACCACCGCGGGCAATCCAGCTTCGCTGGCCTCGGCCATTCACGATTGGAGAAAACGGGTGCACGAAACGCCCAATCACCGGGAAATCGCCCTCGAAAAGTTTACGGAAGATCGCTGTGTGGATTCCGTTTTGGCCTGTTACGAGGAAGGGCAAAAGCGCTGACCGGTCACACCGATGACTCTGCGGTTTGCCGAGTCGGTTACGCCCGAATCAGCGTATTCGCCAAAACCTCGCTCAGTTCGCCCCCACGAGTAAATCTGGCAGAGCCGGTACATGCGGAAGGCGCGAGCCACATGGGCGATCGCGCCTTCCGGGGGGGAACCCTGCTAGTGGGAATCTATTTCATCAAGAGAACCGAACGGCTCCGTTTGATCTCACGGGTGATGCGGCGGTGCAGGTAGGCCGGGACGCCCGTGGTGCGGCGAGGGAGGATCTTTCCGCTCTCGGTCACAAATTTTTTCAGAATCTCGGGATTCTTGTAGTCGATCGCCTCGAAGGAAATATCGAGCCGGCGGCGCGGCATGGTGCGGTTGGCCCGGCGAAGGTTGGCGCGGCGTTGAGGAGTTTTGGGCAGCATGGGAAAAGGCGGTGAAGGCGCGGCGGATTAGCGAATCTCGCGATGCAGGGTGTGACGGCGCAAATGCCAGTTGTATTTCTTTTTTTCGAGCCGGTTTGGGGTGTTGGGGCTCTTTTTGTTGCGCGTGCTGATGTAGCGCGAGGTGGGTCTGCCCTCGGCTTTCGCTTCGGTGCATTCCAGGGTGATGATGTCGCGGGCCATGGGTGGTTGAGAAAGTATGCGGGTCTGGGCGAGGCGAGCGCAGCGGAAGCTAGTCCTTGCCGTCTGCAGGGTCGGATTCCTCCGATTCCCCTGACTCTTCGTCCGTCAAACCGAACAATGAAGTAACGGCATGGCGCGAGCGTGTCAATTTATTTTGTCGCTCGATCTGCGACTGGCACTCGACGGTCAGCCGGGCAAAGGGGATGGCTTCGAGCCGGGGATGCGGGATATTCTTGCCGGACATCTCGCAGACGCCGTAGGTGCCGCCCTCGACGCGCTTGAGCGCTTCGTCGATCTCGTAAAGGGCGTCCTGTTCCTGCGAGAGCAGGTTCAGGGCGAAATCGCGGTCGTAGGCATCGCTGCCGGCGTCGGCCTGGTGCATGCCAAAGGCGGAGGCTTCGCTGCCCTCGGCGCGCGAGCGCAGGTTGTCCTTGGCCGTCTCCATCATGGAGTCGAGCATGGCGTCGCGCAGGATAAGCAGCTTGCCCTTCTGCTTGCGCAGGAAAGGAGAAAGATGGGTATCATCGGGGGCGGCGGCACCCAGAATTTCCGAGCGTGGTTTGATTTTGGGAGAACTTTCGGCGGCATTAACCTTCGAATTACCGTTCACCGCGGTCGTCTTTTTGGCGCCGCTCTTCTTCGTTGTTTTAGGCATATCGCTAATAGAGCAAGTTCGGGACTTCTTTTTCCGAAAATGGAGGCGAATATGTAGCGGCATTGACGGGGGGGCGCAAGTGGAAAGCGCATAAACGCCCGCAGCCCGGGGAAGTCCCTAGATACGGGGCTGGACAGCCCGTCCGCTAACCAGTTCGTCGGCCAGATTCATCGCTTCCAGCATGCTCCGGTGCCGGGCGAGGCCGCGACCGGCGAGGTCAAACGCCGTGCCGTGATCGGGGCTGGTGCGGACGTGGGGGAGGCCGAGGGTGACGTTCACGCCGAGGTCGAAGGCGTGGAGCTTGAGCGGGATGAGACCCTGATCGTGATACATGACGAGCGCGGCGTCCCATTCGCCCTGGGCCAGCCGGTGGAACAAGGTGTCAGGTGGAATCGGGCCGGAAAAAACAGCGGTGCCGGCGCCGGCCTCGGACAGCAGCTCGACGGCGGGCGCGATGACATCGATTTCCTCGGAGCCGAGCATTCCCTCCTCTCCCGCGTGCGGGTTCAGCCCGGCGACCGCGATGCGGGCGACGGGCAGCCCGCGGTCGTGACAGAACTGGACGAGGAGGCGGCCTACGCGCGCGATCTCCTCCTTTTTTAAAACGGAGGCGACCTGTGAGAGCGGGATGTGAGCGGTGACCAGCGCCACGGTGAGCGCCCCGCCGGTCAGCAGCATGGCGAAATCCGCGGTGCCGGATCGATCGGCAAAAAACTCGGTCTGGCCGGGAAACTGGAAGCCGATCCCGCGCATCCGATGTTTGCAGACGGGCCCGGTGACGACTCCCTCCACCTCCCCCGCGCCGGCCAGAGCGGCCGCTTCCTCCATGGCGGCGAGCGCCCGTTCCGCGGATCGCCGGGAGGGGCCGCCCTGGACCGGCTCGAACTCGCCGACCAGTCGGAACCGCTCGGGATGCCGCAAATGAGGGTCGGCCAGCGCCTTTCGCACCACTTCCGGCCCGATGCCGGCGAGATCGCCTGGCGTGACCGCGATCAATATTTCTTGATGTAGGCTTTTTTACGGAGGTCCTGCAGCCACTTTTCCTGCGAGGCCTGGGCCAGCTCCTGGCGCAGCTTGGCTTCGATGTCGTCGCGGACTTCTTGGAGCGGCTTGACCGCGGCGTTTTTCTTCGCCTCGCTGTAGAGCAGATAGTAGCTGTCGCCAAATCCCAGCACCTCGCTGATCTCGCCCGCGTCGAGAGCGAAGGCCGCCTTGCTCAGATCTTCATTCAGGGTGCCGGGATCGATCCAGCCCCAGTCGCCCCCGATGGCGGCGGAGCTGTCTTCCGAGTAAAGTTCCGCCATTTTGCCGAAGTCGCCGCCCGCCTTGACCTTCTGCCGGATTTCCTCGGCCATCTTTTTCTGCGATTCGGGGGACTCGCCGCTGTTTTTGCCGAGGGTGATGAGCCGAAGCTGCATTTTGGCGTCGGAGGCGTAGGTGTCGCGGTTTTTGGCGTAGTAATCCTCGACTTTGCCCGGAGAGACGACGGGGGTGTCGCCGAGATTTTTGCGGCGCATGGCCTGGATGACGATCTTGTCGCGCTCGATATCGCGGAATTGCGCCATGGTGTAGCCCTGCGCGGCCAGCGTGCGCTGGAAGGCGGCGCGATCCCCGCCGAAATCGGTGCGGATGATGGTCTGCATATGCTCGTCCACCACGTAATCGGGAAGCTGGAGGCCCTGTTTCTTGAACGCTTGCAGGATGAGCTGGCGATCGATCAGATCCTGCAGCGCGCCTTCCCGCAGGGTCTTGACCTGATCCACCAGTTCCTTGCCCGAGAGAGTCTGGCGAATTTGTTGCTCGCG
This sequence comes from Chthoniobacterales bacterium, assembly GCA_041743065.1. Classification (GTDB taxonomy): domain Bacteria; phylum Verrucomicrobiota; class Verrucomicrobiia; order Chthoniobacterales; family Chthoniobacteraceae; genus JBBSOD01. The sequence goes on along the minus strand of JBGTNO010000347.1, from coordinate 5,908 downwards.
CGCCCGGACCACATCGCGCACCTGGGAAAAGGTAATGACATCGCCGTTCACGACCGCCGCGATGCCATCGATGATTTCCTGCGCGCCGGCCCGCGGCGGCGGCGGGGCGAGCAGCGCCAGCAAAGTGGCGAGGAGAAGGAAAGAGCGTAAATTTTTCACAAGAAACAGAAAGAGCGGGCGATCAAGCGGATCGCAAATCTAGAGGCGCGGCCCCTCAAGTCAAGATTGCGCCCTTCCCGGTATCAGGGCGGGACGGCGGCGCGGACGCGGGCTCGACTTCCGATGTCCTACAGCGAAAACCCAGGTCCAGTCCGATTTCCGCTGATGATACATCTCTGGATTGGCACCTCCGGTTTTCAATATCCGGAATGGAAGGGCGGCTTTTACCCGGAGACGCTCCCGGCCGCGAAGATGCTGCCCTACTACGCGGAACGGTTTCCGAGCACCGAGGTGAACTATTCCTTCCGGCGCATCCCGAGCGAAAAGACGTTGGAAAAATGGGCGGCAGCCACTCCCGATCGCTTCAAATTCAGCTTCAAGGCGCCGCAGAAAATTACCCACTTCGCGAAACTGCGCGCTTGCGCCGAGACGGCCGCCTATTTCGCCGGCGTGCTCGGGCAACTCGAGCGGAAGCTCGGCGCGGTGCTCTTCCAGCTTCCCGCCACTTTCGAAAAAGACGCGCCCCTGCTGGCGGATTTTCTGGCGGGCCTGCCGCGGGGTGTGCCATCGGCGTGGGAGTTTCGCCATGCTTCGTGGTTCGACGACGAGATTTTTTCGACCCTGCGCTCTCATGGAGCCGCTCTCTGCCTGGCGGAAAGTGAGGAGCTGGTAACCCCGCGGGAAACCACGGCTGATTTTGGCTATCTCCGCCTCCGCCAGCCGGGTTACAGCGCGGCGGACCTGCAAAGCTGGGCCGACTTTATCCGCGGAAATGAAAAACGATGGACGGAAACCTTCGTCTATTTCAAACATGAGGAAACAGGGACCGGTCCGAAATTTGCCCGGCAACTGTCTGAGCGGCTGGGCGGGGAATGACGCACATCATTACCTCCAGTGGCATAGTGATTGCTTTCTAATCACTCAAACTTGGCCGTCCACAGGCATGCAGGCTCTCCAGCCCGCAGTCTTCGGGGATCTCCGCGGAAATACTCCTCATCAATTCCCCGAGCCCCAGCGCTTTTTCCGGCCGAACCGATCAGGCCGGTCCGGCGATTTCGCCAAAACCAAGGTCGCTCTGGCTACTGCCGGTGACCGTTTTGCTGGTGGTGGCGGGCGCGGAGTTTCTGGTGATGCTGGCGCTGACCTTCTTTCCGAAAATGGGGATTCTGGAAGAGGCGGTGTGCGACGCGCTCCTGCTTTCGCTCCTGGTGAGTCCGGCCATCTTCTTTTTCGCCCGCCGCATCGCGCGCCAGCTGGAATCCGCGGAATTGGCGGCCACGCGCGAACAGCTGCGGGACATTTTCGATCACACGACGGACCTGATTCAGGTCACGACGATGGATGGCAAGATTCTCTTCGTCAATCATGCCTGGAAGGAAACGACTGGTTTCTCCGAGGAAGAGGTGAAGACGATGAATATCCAGCAGCTGCTCTCACCGGAGAGGCTCGAACCCTACGAGACGAACATGCAACGGCTGGCGACTGGGAAAAATATTGCCTTCATGCAATCGGAAGTGAGGGCCAAAGACGGGCGCATCATCGAGCTGGAGGGAAATCTCAGCGCCCGGTCCATCCGGGGCCAACCTCGAGAGGTACGCGCGATCTTTCGCGATGTGACCGAGCGGAACCGCGCGGACGAGGCGATGCGCCGAAGCGAGGAAGATCTGGCGGTCACCCTGGAATCCATCGGCGACGCCGTCGCCGCGACCGATATGGAGGGCCGGATCACGCGGATGAATGTGGTGGCGGAAAAACTCACGGGATGGAAGCGGACGGAAGCGATGGGACATCCCATCGAAGAAGTGCTCCACATCGTGCACGAAGTCACCCGGCAGCCCGCCGTGATCCCAGTCGCCAACGTTCTCGCCACCGGCGTGGGCCAGGGGCTCGCCCATAACACCATCATCATCAGCCGCGATGGCACGGAACGCCCCATCGCGGACTCGGCCGCCCCGATCCGCAATCGCACCGGAGAGATCATCGGCGTGGTGCTGGTCTTTCGGGACGTGACGGAAGAGCGGCGCGTCGAGCACGCCGCCCATGAGATGAACGACAGACTGGAGGAGCGGGTAGCCGAGAGGACCTCGGAACTGGTTCACTCCGCCGCCGTCCTTCGCGAGAGCGAGGAGCGCTTCCGCATGATGGTGGAAGGCGTCCAGGATTACGCGATCCTCACTCTCGACACGGCGGGAAATGTGGCCAGCTGGAACGCGGGCGCGCGGCGCATGCAGGGCTACGAGGCGGACGAGATCATCGGCCGGCACTTTTCCATCTTCTTTCCCCCGGAAGCGATGCGCACGCAGTTCCCCAAAAAGGAGCTGGAGGAAGCCCTCAAAAATGGCCATTGCGAAAACGAAGGCTGGCGGGTGCGCAAGGACGGCTCGACTTTTTTTGCCAACGTCATCATCACCCCGCTCCGCGACAAGGACGATGTCCTGCATGGATTCTCAAAAATCACCCGCGACATCACCGAACGGCGCGAGAACGAGAAGATGGCCCTGCGTTCCCAGCGCCTCGAATCCATCGGCACTCTGGCCGGGGGCGTGGCGCACGATCTCAATAACGCCCTGACGCCGATCCTCATGGGCATAGAGCTCCTCCATAGTCTCTATCCCGCCGAATCCCGCATCATCGAGCGGATCGAGATCAGCGCCAAGCACGGGGCCGATATGGTTAGGCAGCTCCTCACGTTTGCGAAGGGTGCCCGGGGGGATGGCGCCCGCGCGCCCGTGAATGCTCGCCGACTCCTGCGCGAGACGGAGAAGATGATTCAGGGCAGTTTCCCGAAAAACATCAAAGTCGTCATCCAGTGCGATCCAGATCTGCCGGTCGTCATCGGCGATGCCACTCAGCTCCATCAGGTGCTGCTCAATCTTTGCCTCAATGCGCGCGATGCCATGCCGGAGGGCGGCAGCCTTACACTTGAGGTCCTGCGCGAGGAGATCAGCGGCGCGGCAGCCCAGAAAATGCTCGGAGGCCACGCCGGTCTCCATCTCACCATCAAGGTCCGAGACACGGGCGTGGGGATGGACGCCGAAGTGCGGGAGCGAATATTCGATCCCTTCTTCACCACCAAGGGCCCCGATAAGGGCACCGGCCTGGGGCTTTCCACCGTAATGGGCATCGTGAAGGCGCACGGTGGATTCCTCCTGGTCGATTCCGAGGCGGGCCGCGGCACCACTTTCACCGCCTCTCTACCCGGTCAGGATGGTCTGGAGGATCCCGCAGACCCGGAGACCGCTGGCGAGTCTTTCCGGGGCAAGGGCGAGGTGATCCTCTATGTCGATGATGAGATTGCGGTGCGCGAACTGGCGGGCGCCACCCTCGAGCGTCTCAATTTCAAGGCGATCCTGGCCTGCGATGGCGTGGACGGCCTGATCCAGGCGTCGAATTACCGAGGCGAACTGAGAGCGGTCATCACCGATATGCAAATGCCGCATCTCGATGGGTTGTCCTTCGCGCGAGCTTTTCGGCGCATGCTCCCGGAGGTGCCGGTGATCGTCGCCAGCGGGCGGATCGAGGAAGCCACCCTGCGCGAACTGCACGCCATGAACGTCCTCCAGCGGCTGGACAAGCCCTTCACCGAGGGAATGCTGGCGGAAGCTCTGCACAACGTGCTCAGCACCTGACCACCTGACCGCTCCCCCCGCTGGCGAAGCGAAGGCGGCTGGCGTATCATGCGGTCGAGATGCGGACGATTGCGACCTTCACCATGCCCGAGGAAGCCTATCTGGTGCGGGGCCGCCTGGAGGATGTCGGCATCGCCGCCTTCGTCCTCGATGAGCATCTGGTGCAGCTGAACCCTTTCTACGGCAGCGCCATCGGCGGCGTGCGCCTGCAGGTGGGCGATGAAGACCTCGCGGAAGCTCGCGCCTTTCTCCAGGCCGACGCCGACGCGGTCCGCGAGACCCAGTGGGACGATCCGGCGCTGACAGAAAAGCGGCGGCGCGAACAGTGGCGGCACGCCTGCGGCTGGACCACCGCCGTTTTGCTCGGCTTCCCGCTTCTGCTGTGGCGCCTCGGCGGGAGGTCGCATCGTTCGGATTGAGGCCCCCGCGGGTCCGACGGCACCAGTCCGAAAGTCCGGGCGATCGGCATGACCGATCTCGCCTGTCTCGGGATCGACGAGTCGGTAGCGTTCCTCAGCGCCGAAGGCCTCCTGATAGAAATTGATGGCTTGAGCCGCATCCGTCACGACCAACGCGGGAGCGAGGGCGGGATAGGGTAAAGACATGGCTCCTTTCTAAAAGCCGCTTGCGCAAACTGCGACGGTATTTTTCCGCCTTCCTCCCGGGCGATTTTCGCGTGCATTGCCCCGGCTGGATCCGCTACCTAATACGATGGGTTGCGGGGTTTCGCGGCAGAATAGCGGCACGGACTCTGTCGCCTCAGAAAACGTATGGCAAAAATCAGACTTTCAGGAACGGTCCTCGGACCCGGCGATCCCAATCGGGCTTCCCGTGCCCGCCTGCTTTACCTGCTCTTTGCCAACGGCTGGGACATTTACAACTCGAATGGCGATCAGCGGATCACGCTGTCGAACATCGAGAAGAAAATCATCGAGTCCGACGCTTTCGTCTTCACTCCGGGCGCGACGCTCGAAGACATGTTCAAGGCGATCTCCATCTTTGTCGGTTTTCAGACCTTGGACAAAAATCTGGCCGGCAAACCCACCGTCATCCTGAACGAGGACGCCTCCTGGAATCCGTTTTTCGCCGTGCTGGAGCACCTGCGGAGCCTCGGCACGGTGCTGCAGGATCATGCCCAATTCCTGCTCACCGCCGAGACGCCGGAAGCGGTGCTGGAGACGCTGGAGCTGGCCAAATCCCGCGGCCTTCCCGACGCCGGACGCCTCCCCGCCGCGGAAAGCACCGACACCATTCTCGATAAGCCGCTGCCCGACGATTACATCGGCAGCGCCTGCGTTTTCTGCTCCGCCTCGCTGGAAGATCCGCTCTATCTGGAAGATGGCGCAGCGCTCGGCCGCATCCTGGCCGAGAACAAAATCGGCTGCATCTCCGGCGCGGGCCGGTCAGGCATCATGGGGGCCGTCGTCCGCGGCTCCGTGGAGGCGGGCGGCTGGGCCGGAGGGTCGAACGTGCCGCACATCATCCAGCTCGAAGGCCTGCCCGACGGGCTCTCCAGCTTCTGGCTGCGACCGGACATCTACACCCGCATGGAGGTGATGATTGAAAACTCGGACGCCTTCGTCATTTTCCCGGGCGGCGCGGGCACCGTGCAGGAACTGCTGGCGCTGATGATCTTCAAACATCGGCGAAGCCCGCTGATGGAGGGCAAGCCGGTCGTCCTTTTCAATCGCCAGAATCAGGCGGGCCAGAAATTCTGGGACCCGCTCATCGCATTGCTCACCAGCATGAGCCAGCCGGGCGATTTCACCGTGGCCAATAATCTCGCGGATCTTCTGCCCGCCCTCCAGCCCGGAATGCGGAAAGCAGCCGTGAGGGGCTAGCCGGCTGCCGCTTCCACGAGGTTGACCCAGCGATCCAGGGCGGCGCGGCGATCGGCTCGAAGTTTATCAACATCGAGGGAAACCGGCGTTCCCGGCCCGCCGATCAGGGTTTCCCCCCCAGCCGCCAGGCCCGCCGCATCGCCCACCGCCCACGGGTGATGTCCCGCCCGCCGCGCCTCCTCCGCCACCTGGCCGCCCTCCGGTCCGAGCCAGAGAAACGGCCGCGGGACCGCGGAAAGCAGCGCCAGTTTGCTCGGCCACAGCATGCCCTTCGTCTCC
>JBGTNO010000346.1:0-3131 GCA_041743065.1 Chthoniobacterales bacterium | reverse complement strand
CCAGCGGCTTTCCTTTTTCGGGTTTACGCTCGGCTGGGATTTGCCGCTCGCCTCCACTGGGACCGTGCGGCGGTCAGCCGAGGGACGATGGGAAATCCTGCTCGACCCGGCCTTTGCCGCCGATCCGCTGCCGCCGGCGGTGGCAGTGTCGCCTTACGACAGCGCGGCGCGGCGCTGGATCACCACGCCCGTCGCGGAGCTGCACCCCGGCTTTGGCGGGGCCGCCCAGGCCAGCCCGCCGCGCCTCTATTTCTCCCCGGCCTTCAAGAGCTTTCCCGAGGGCACGACGGTGCTGGTTCGGCACTACGACCTGGACGGCACGGGCATGCTGATCACCCAGGACAGTTCCGACATCACCTGCCGGAAGCTCGTTTTTTCGCAGATTCCCGGCATGGCCTGGGTCGCGCACACGCGCGTGCGCGGGCTGCATCTCGACGGCTGCCGTCTGGAGCCAGGGGCAGTTCCGACCCAGCCGGTTTCGGCGACGCGGGACGGATTTCACACGATCGGGGTGAGCGATATTCTCATCGAAAACTGCGATTTCAGCGGGATGGGCGACGATGCGGTCAATATCGCGTCGTCTTACCGCGTCATCACGCAGGTCGATCCCGATGGGCGTTTCCGAACGAACACCGCGCTAAAGTCCGGTGAAGTCGTCGGCCTCCGGGCCGCGAACGATCTGAAACTGCGCGGGCAGGCGGCGGTGAAGGGAAACGAGGATCGGGGCTACCGGCTGAAACAGAGGCTGGGCAGTGCGCCCGAAGCGGGCGATATCGTCGAGCCCCGCGCGACGGCGGTGTCGCGAGTGCTCCTGCGCGGGAACCGGTTTCACGACCATCGTGGAAGGGGTATTATTTTCAAAGGCGAGCAGGCCTCGATCGAGCGGAACGAAATCGCGAACCTGATGGGACCGGGCATCCTCATCGGCTATGACCGGCAGTGGCCGGAAGGCTTCGCCAGCGCGAATCTGGTGATTGCCGGAAACCGCCTGAGCAACGTCAACCACGGCAAACGCTACCAGCCGGAGCTCAGCCGCGGCGCGATCACCGTCGTCGCCGAAGGAGAGCATGACCAGCCGACCGCCGTTCCGGTGCACCGCAATCTGGTCATCGAGCAAAACGTCATCATGGAATCCCCCAATCCTGGCATCGCCGTGGCGTCGGCGGAGGGAGTCTGGATCCGGGGAAATGAAATCGCGCCCAACTCCCCAGAGGACGCCAAGCCCATTCTGGTGGAGAACGCCGCCCAGATCACGATCTCCCCTGAATGATGAGCGCGTCCGCCCCGAAGATTTCGGTCATTGTGCCGAACTACAATCACGCCCGCTACATCGGGCAGCGGATGCGGACCGTGCTGGAGCAAACGCGCGGCGATTTCGAACTGCTCTATCTGGACGACGCCTCGACCGATGAAAGCGCCGAAGTCGTCGCGCCGTATCTGCGCGATCCGCGCGTGCGAACGATCCTCAATTCGGCAAACAGCGGCAGCCCGTTCAAGCAGTGGAATAAAGGCGTCCGGGAGGCGCGCGGCGAGCTGATCTGGATCGCCGAGGCCGACGACTTCGCGGATCCGCGACTGCTCGAAACGCTGGCCGGCCGGCTCGACGCGCATCCGGAAGCGGGCGTCGCCTATTGCCAGTCGATGGCGGTCGATGCCGAGGGAGCGCCCCTCCGGTCCTATGTCGAGCACACCAACGATCTCGATAAAGAACGGTGGCGCGCGGATTTCGTGGCCGAGGGCGCGGCGGAGACCAGCCGCTATCTTTCGCGAAAAAACACCCTGCCGAACGCCAGCGCGGTGGTCTTCCGGCGCGGGCATTACCTGCGCGCGGGCGGCGCGGACGAAACGCTGCGCTTCTGCGGCGACTGGCTGCTTTGGGCGAAACTGGTCGCGCTCGGCCAAGTCGCCTTTGTGGCCGAACATTTGAACTTTTTCCGTTCCCACGCCGGCTCCGTCACCCACCACAGCACGCGCAACGGCCTGGAAGTGGCCGAGGCCTACGAGGTGCTCGGCCAGCTCATGAGAGCGGGTCTCGTCCGCGAGGAAGACCGGGAGCGCGCCCGCGATCAGATGATGCGCCGCTGGGTGCAGATCGAATCCGAATCGGGCGGCATCGCCTGGCCGCGCCGGGCGCGGATCTTCCGGCTGGCCCGTCGCTGTGATGCCCGCGCCGGCATCCGACTGCTGCGCCAGGCGAAGCGCCAGCTCACCCGCCACCGCACTCGCAAAGACCCATGAATGACCACCGCGACATCCGCTGCGACGACTCCACGCTCCCCCCGGCCCCGGACCAGATCTCCGCACGCTCCCCGCTCGATCGGATCCGACGTGCCCTGGCCTCCCGGCGTCAGCGCGCCGCCTGGGCTTCTCTCGCGAGCCGCACCCGGCTTCGGTGGTGGCTCATCTACGGTCCGGTGCGGTCCGGCACCAGCCTCATGACCAGCATCCTCGCTTCCCGGTCGCGCCTCTTTCTCAGCGACTGGGGCCTCGGCCCGATGCTGCGGCTGACCCACGATCTGCCCTACGTCCGCTTCGACCGCGAGCGCGCGCTGCGCGACATCTCCCGCAACCTGTTGGAAAATGCCTACCAGGGCCAGGGCCAGGCCCTCGAGTTGCTCTGCAAGGAAGCGACGCTGGAAGGCTGGCAGTATGAGGCGCTCACGAAGATGTGGGGCGATCCGGAGCGCCGCATTTTCTGTTTCCGCGAGCCCGCCTCCTACATGGTTCGGCGGTGCGGAAGTTTCCCGACACGACGCTGAGCGGACTGCGGGATTCCTACGCGCTCTGCCTCCGGCAGTTCGAGGAGATCGGCGGCGACGCCTTCGAATACCATCCGCGGGTGAGCGAAGGGGATTTCCGGCGTTTTCTGGCCCCGCTGGATCTGGGCGCACCGTTTCCGGTTTCCGTCCGCTATGCCGCCGGGCCGACCTCCGAGGAAAACGTGACGGACGCGATGCGCGAGGCCTACCGCCAGTTGCGCGAGCGGCTGATGGCGGATCCGGGAAGGCACGTGATGAAACCATGAAACGCCTCGCTTTCATCTCGACCATGTGGGCCTCGCCCTGGGGCGGCAGCGAGGAGCTGTGGAGCGGAGCGGCCCACCGGCTCAGCGCCCGCGGCTGGACCGTCGG